>NZ_JBFAHW010000001.1:0-224944 GCF_040654355.1 Streptomyces sp. NPDC050704
GGCCCGCTCCCCCCTGTGCGGGCCGCCGCCGGACCTTTCTCGGCGGTGGTGTCCGACTGCCGCCCCTGGCCGGGCGGCGGTGGGGAGCCGGTCACCTGGGGAAGGACGCTAAACCTCGAAGTGCGGCGGGGGTAACGGCATGTACGGAAGTGGTGGGACTACGGCACGAGGTGACCGGATCGGACCATGATCCCCGCCCGGCGGCGGCCACTTGGCGCGGCCGGGTGACCGATGCGGGGGTTGTCCGGAAGCGGAGGGCGGGCCGGTGCTATGGGCCGCCGACCGGTGCTGCCGACCGGTGCCGCGGGCCGGTGCCATGGGCTCCGCCGGGGCGCGTACGGGACCGGCACCGGCACCGGGGGCGGTGCGGAGCGGTACGCGGACCTCCGGTTAGGGTCCGGGCTCATGGACGTACTCATTCATGTCTTCGTCGCCCTGCACATCATCGGCATCGCCGCCCTGCTCGGCGGCTTCCTCACCCAGCTGAAGGCCATGGGCGCCGGCACGGCCCGTTTCACCCCCGCCATGCTGCACGGCGCCCTGACCATGCTGGTCACGGGCGCGATCCTGGTCGGCCTCAACCAGGCCGACGACCAGACCGTGAACAACATCAAGATCGGCGTCAAGCTCGCGCTGCTGGTCGTGGTCCTGGGCCTCGTCTACGTGCAGCGCGACGAGGAGAAGGTCGAGAAGCCCCTCTTCGGCCTGGTCGGTCTGCTGACCACGGCGAACATCTTCATCGCGGTCCTCTGGACCTGAGGATGCTCTGGACCTGAGGGTGCTCCGGACCCGAGCGGCCGCCGACCTGAACAGCGGCCGCCCCGAGCCCTGGTGAGAGTCCTGAAGGTCCTGGAGGTGCCTTACGCCGGCCGCACCACGCTGTGGATCGGCATGTAGTAGATCGACTCCTCGCGGACGTACGCCCCCGGCTTGGGCGCGTGGATCATCATGCCGTCGCCGATGTAGATGCCGACGTGGCTGATGTCGTCGTAGAAGAAGACGAGGTCGCCGGGCTGCGCGCTGTTCACCGAGACCGTCGTGCCGACGTTGACCTGGTCCCAGGTGGTGCGCGGGAGCGTGACGCCCGCGGCCTTCCAGGCGGCCTGGGTGAGGCCCGAGCAGTCGTAGGAGCCGGGGCCGCTCGCGCCCCACACGTACGGCTTGCCGATCTGATCGCGGGCGAAGGCGAGCGCCTTGTCGGCCTTGGCGGTGGTGGAGGAGTCGGTCCCCGAGGCGCTCCCCGCACCGGTCGAGGTCCCCGTGCCGCCCGTGGACGTTCCCGTGCCCTGCTGGGCCTGCGCGGCCTCCTCCTGGCGCCGCTGCTCCTCGGCGGCGGCCTGCTGCCGCGCCAGCTCGTCGGCCTTGCGCCGTGCCTCTTCCTGCTTCTCCCGCTCGATCGCCGCGAGCCGCGCCTTCTCGTCGGCGGTCAGCTTCGAGAGGAGTCCGCGCGCCTCGGCGAGCTTCCGCTGCACGTCCGCCTTGGACGTCTTCAGCGTGCTCTGCGTCGTGGTGAGCGTCTCCAGGCTCTCGGACGCCTCCTGCCGCTTCTCCGTCGTAGCGGCCTGCTGCGTCGCGTAGTCGTCGACGGCCTGCTTCTGGCGGCTGGTCAGCCGGCTCATCAGCTGGGTCTGGTCGAAGTAGTCCTGCGGGTTGTCCGCGAGGAGGAGGGAAGCGGTGTCCGGAGTGGAGGCGCCCGTGCGGTACTGCGCGGCGGCGAACGTACCGAGTTCCTCGCGCGCCTCGTTGAGCTTCTCCGTGCGCTGGGCGACGTCGTCCAGCAGGGTGTCCACCTGCTTGCGCTGCTTGGTGGTCTTCTCCTTGGCCCCGTTGTACTTCTCGGTGGCCGTCCCCGCCTGCTGGTAGAGGTCGTCGACCTTCTTCTGGACTTCCTCCAGGCTCGGCTTGGGCTCCGCGGCGGGTGAGGCGTTCGCCGTCTGGGAGAGGAGGGCAACCGAGGTGAGGGCCGCGGTGGCGAGGGCCGGGGTCCTCATGCCCATGGGACTGGGCGGCCGCGTCTTGCGGTGTGGCGCCACGAGGGCGACTCCTTCCGTCATCCGCCTACCGGGTTAGCTGTCGGGTTCGGGCGAGTGCTTCGGAAGGTTTGCCCTACGGTCCTCGTCCCGGAAGGGAGTCGGACCGATTCACCCCAAGTTCGGTGGGTCCCCGGTTCCGTCGGCCACGAGGGCGTGCCGGATTCGGCGGAGGCCGCTCGGCCCGGCGATGTTCGCCGGTGGAGGTCGGGCGGCCCACTCGGCAAGTTAGCCAATTCGTGTGGCTCTTGTGAAGTTTGATGTGCGATATGCCCGATACATTTTCGTGACCTCAGCCTCAAGCATCGCTCTTCGAGGTCAATACGGAAGGATCTGCGATGAGTTGTACGGAGTTACGGAGTCCGCCTGGTTCCGGCCATTAAGGTCGGCTCGGCCCGGCCCGGGACAGCCCGGCGCCGACCGCCCGACTCAGGGGGTACGTATGGCACGCAGGGCGTACAAGGTGCGTACAGGACAACTTCTCGTCGCCTCGGCCACCGGGGTCGCTCTCGCCGTCACGGCGGGCGTCGCCCCCGCGAGTTCGGCGAGCGGTTCCGGCGGGAAGCCCGTCGTACGGGTGATCGCGACCGGCCTCGACAACCCGCGTCAACTCTCCTACGGCAACGGCCGGGTGTACGTCGCCGAAGCCGGCCGGGGCGGCAGGACGTGCACCGGCGGCGGCAGCCCGGAAGAGGTCCAGTGCATCGGGACCACCGCGGGAGTCACCAAGGTCTTCTGGAACGGCGGCAGTTGGCAGCAGCGCAGGCTGGTCGGCGGGCTGCCCTCCTCGGCCGCCAAGGACGGCGGCTTCGCGGTCGGGCTCAACGGCGTCTCGGCCCTCGACGGCGGTGTGTGGGGCGTCGAGACCTGGGCCCCGCCCGAGGCCGGCGTCCCCGAGGGCAGGCCCTGGAACACCCTCGGCAAGCTGCTGGGCATCACCCACGGCAAGGCGCGGATCGCCGCCGACATCGCCGCCGTCGAGCTGAAGCACAACCCGCACAAGGCCACGATCGAATCCAACCCGTACGGCGTGCTCGCGCTCCCCGACGGCCGGAAGATCGTCGCCGACGCGGCGGGCAACGACCTGATCGAGGTCTCGCCGCGGGGCAGGACCCGCGCTCTCACGGTCTTCCCCGACCACGACGGGAACGAGTCCGTGCCCACCTCCCTCGCCCTCGGTCCGGACGGCAAGCTCTACGTCGGCGAGCTGAACGGCGAGGCCGCGAAGCCGACCGCCCGTGTCTGGCGCGTCGACCCCCGCACCGGGAAGATCCTCGGCCGGCAGGGCGGCTTCGGTTCGATCACCGGGATCGCCTTCAACGGCAGCGGCGACCTGTACGTCAGCCAGCTCTTCGCCGGACGCGTGACCAAGGTCGCGCACGACGGCGGCAAGCGTACGAGCGTGAAGGTGCCGTTCCCGGCGGGCGTGGCGGTGGACCCGTACGACGGGAAGGTCTTCGTCTCCGCCTGGTCCGTCGCGGACCGTGACGGGACGGTGATGGAGGGCAAGAAGACGCCAGGCGGTCAGCTCTGGAAGATCCTCGGCTTCTGAGGGGCGGTTCCGCCGGGCCCGGATTCTGCGGGCGGGGTGCGAATTCCGTCGAGTTTTCGGGGTGGCGGCGGGGTGTCAGTGGGGGCGCCTAGACTCGGAGGGCGATGAGCAGCCTCTTTGATGACAGCTTCCTGGCGGACCTCAAGCCTTCCAAGGCCCACGAGGAAGAGCCCCCGCCGCCGCCCGAGGACGAGGCGCCGGAGCCGGTTCCGGACGACCTGTTCGGCGGCCGCTTCGACGTGCCGCCGAGCCGGGACGGCCACTACCGCGACGGCGCCCCGCGCCCGTACGTGGACCCGGCCGCGCTCCTGGACGGGCTGAACGAGAACCAGCGCGCGGCCGTGACGCACCACGGCTCGCCCCTGCTCATCGTGGCCGGCGCCGGCTCCGGCAAGACCCGGGTGCTCACCCACCGGATCGCCCATCTGCTGGGCGAACGCAAGGTGCACCCGGGCGAGATCCTCGCGATCACCTTCACGAACAAGGCCGCGGGCGAGATGAAGGAGCGCGTCGAGCACCTCGTCGGCCCGCGCGCCCACGCGATGTGGGTGATGACCTTCCACAGCGCGTGCGTCCGCATCCTGCGCAGGGAGTCGAAGAAGCTCGGCTTCACGTCGTCGTTCTCGATCTACGACGCCGCCGACAGCAAGCGCCTCATGGCCCTGGTCTGCCGCGACCTGGACCTCGACCCCAAGCGCTTCCCGCCCAAGTCGTTCAGCGCCAAGATCTCGAACCTGAAGAACGAGCTGATCGACGAGGAGGACTTCGCGGGCCAGGCCGTCGACGGTTTCGAGAAGACCCTCGCCCAGGCCTACGCGATGTACCAGTCACGGCTGCGCGAGGCGAACGCGCTGGACTTCGACGACCTGATCATGACGACGGTCAACCTGTTCCGGGCCTTCCCGGACGTCGCCGAGCACTACCGCCGCCGCTTCCGCCACGTGCTCGTGGACGAGTACCAGGACACGAACCACGCCCAGTACGCGCTCGTACGGGAGCTGGTGGGCCCCTCCGGCGAGGACCAGGACCCGGGTGAGCTGTGCGTCGTGGGCGACGCCGACCAGTCCATCTACGCGTTCCGCGGCGCCACCATCCGCAACATCCTCCAGTTCGAGGAGGACTACCCGAACGCGAAGACGATCCTCCTGGAGCAGAACTACCGCTCCACCCAGACGATCCTCACCGCCGCCAACGCGGTCATCGAGCGCAACGAGAGCCGCCGCCCGAAGAACCTGTGGACCAACGCGGGCGCGGGCTCCCAGATCACCGGCTACGTGGCCGACACGGAGCACGACGAGGCCCAGTTCATCGCCGACGAGATCGACCGGCTCACGGACGCGGGCGACGCGAAGGCGGGTGACGTCGCCGTCTTCTACCGTACGAACGCGCAGTCCCGTGTCTTCGAAGAGGTCTTCATCCGGGTCGGCCTGCCCTACAAGGTCGTCGGCGGCGTCCGCTTCTACGAGCGCAAGGAGGTCCGGGACGTCCTGGCGTACCTTCGCGTGCTCGCGAACCCCGAGGACTCCGTACCGCTGCGCCGCATCCTGAACGTGCCCAAGCGAGGCATCGGCGACCGTGCCGAGGCGATGATCGACGCGCTCTCCCAGCGCGAGAAGATCAGCTTCCCGCAGGCGCTGCGCCGCGTCGACGAGGCGTACGGCATGGCGGCCCGCTCGACCAACGCCGTCAAGCGGTTCAACACGCTGATGGAGGACCTGCGGACCGTCGTCGAGTCGGGCGCGGGCCCGGCGACCGTCCTGGAGGCGATCCTCGAACGCACCGGCTACCTGGCCGAGTTGCAGGCCTCCACCGACCCGCAGGACGAGACCCGCATCGAGAACCTCCAGGAACTCGCCGCCGTGGCCCTGGAGTTCGAGCAGGAGGCCGGTGAGGGCGAGGCGGCGGCGGGCGGGCTCTCCGCCTTCCTGGAGCGGGTCGCGCTCGTCGCCGACTCGGACCAGATCCCGGACGAGGAGGAGGACGGGTCCGGTGTCATAACGCTGATGACCCTCCACACCGCCAAGGGTCTCGAGTTCCCCGTGGTGTTCCTGACCGGCATGGAGGACGGCGTCTTCCCGCACATGCGCGCACTCGGCCAGACCAAGGAGCTGGAGGAGGAGCGGCGGCTCGCGTACGTCGGCATCACGCGCGCGCGGGAGCGGCTGTACCTGACGCGGTCGTCGATGCGCAGCGCCTGGGGGCAGCCCTCGTACAACCCGCCGTCCCGTTTCCTGGAGGAGATCCCGGAGGCGCATCTGGAGTGGAAGCGGACGGGCTCCATGGGGCCGGTGAACTCCGGTCCCGCCGCCGGTGTGGCGGCTTCCCTGTCCTCGTCCCGGTCGCGCTCGGCGGCCTCTGGTGCGTCCGGCTTCGCGACGCGGCGCGGCGGCGCGAGCGAGAAGCCGGTGGTGTCGCTGGCGGTGGGGGACCGGGTCACCCACGACCAGTTCGGCCTGGGCACGGTGGTCGGCGTGAAGGGCACGGGGGCGAACTCGGAAGCGACGGTCGACTTCGGCGAGGAGAAGCCGAAGCGGTTGCTGCTGCGGTACGCGCCGGTGGAGAAGCTCTAGGGCCCTAGCTCCGGGGCTTGCGGGGGCTCGACGGTTCGGTCGCGTCGAGCCTTGTGGGTGGGGCCGGGCGTGGGTCCGGGCCCTGGATCTCTGGGGCCCGGTGGCTCGATTACGTCGGGTTGAGGCCGTGGCTCCGCAGCCACGGGAGCGGGTCGATCGCCGAGCCGCCGGCCGGGCGTACCTCGAAGTGGAGGTGCGGGCCGGTGGAGTTGCCGGAGTTGCCGGAGAACGCGATCGGGTCCCCGGCCTTCACGACGGCGCCGGAGGCCACCTTGTAGCTGGCGAGGTGGCAGTACCAGGTCTCCGTGCCGTCCTTGGCGGTGACGATGACCATGTTGCCGTACGCGCTGTTCCACTCCGTGCGGACGGTCCCGTCGGTCGCGGCCATCACCGTCGTGCCGTACGAGACGGGGAAGTCGATGCCGGTGTGCACGGACATCCAGTTGATGCCGGCCTGTCCGTAGTAGGCGCTGAGCCCCTTCTGCGCGACCGGCAGCGCGAACTTCGGACGCAGCCGCTCCTTGCGGGCCGCCTCCTCGGCGGCCTTCCGCTTCTCCGCGTCCTGCTGGGCCTTCAAGTCGATACGTTCCTGCGTCCGGCTGGCCCGGTCGGCGAAGTCGTCCGCGTCCGCCGAGAGGTTCTCCAGCTGGGTGTCGAGCTTGTTGTTCACGGCGGCCGGTTTCACGGCACTCACGTCGGGCGCGGCGACGGTCGTCTCCTTGACGTCGTCCCCGCTCCCGCCGGGCAGCACCGTCGCGGCGGCGATCCCGGCCACACCCATCACACACGCCGAGGGCACGGCGACCGTCAGCAGCGCGGAACGCTTGGGCGGGGTACGGCGGCGGGAACGCGAGGCGGAACGGCCCGCCGCGCGCGCCGCCGAGCGGGAGCCGGGGGTGGCGCGGGCCGCGGAGGCCGCGGGGGCGATCTCCTCGACGTCGTCCAGGAGCGGGAGCTCATCGTGGTCGTGGGCACCGGTGTGATGACCGGTGCCCACGTCGGTGCCCGAGTTGACGCCGTCGGAGGAAGTGAACTCCCCCTCCACGGCGGCCTGTTCCTCGTACCCGACCTGCTCGAAGACCGAGGTGGCCTGCTGGTCGTAGGACCCGTGCTGCTCGTAGGACTCCGGTTGGTCGTACGACTCGTGGGCGGCCTGATGCTCGGTCAGCGCCTGATCATGTCCCTGCGCCTGATGCGTCTGGTGGTTCTGATGTGCCTGGTCGCCGCCGTCCGAGTTCCAGGCCGTCGCGTCGTACGCGCCCGTGTCGAAGGTCGGCGCGGTCCACTGCTGGGTTCCGCCGACCGGATCGGCCTGCTGCCACGCGTTCGCGTCCCACTGGCCGGTGGGGTCGGGCCCCGCGGCCTGCGCCGGGATCGCGCCGAGCTGCTGGTAACCGGCGTCCGGCCAGACGCCGGTCGTGTCGTAGCTGCCGGTCTCGTACGCGGCGTGGTGCTGGGCCGCGTACGGGTCGTAGTTCAGCGTCTGTTGGCCGCCCGTGGACCACTGCGTGGCGTCGTACGAACCCGTGCCGCCGCCGTTGCTTCCGGTTCCGCTCCCGTCGCCGGGAAGGTCGCCGAAGAGGGGGTCGGTGTCGAAGGTCGTCGTCGCGTAGGCGCCCGACGTGTCGTAGCTGCCCGTCGTGTCGTACGAGCCGGTGGCTGTCGCGTCAAAACCGGTGGCGGAGTATCCGTCGTACGTGGTGAAGTCGCCGTACTGGACGCCCTGTCCGCCATGGGACGCGTAGTGCGCCGAGGCGGCTTCGGGAGCCGGGGCCGGGGGAGTTACGGTCCCCGACGGGTGACGGTCGTTCACCAACTTCTCTTTCGCCTCGACAACAGGGGCTGGCAGAGCAGTGCGGTGACTGTACCCGGCGGTATGAGGGCGCGACAATCTTCGGCAGGTTTCCCCCTCTCAGGAAACGGGCATTCGGCCGCCTTTCGGCGGAGGGCGGGCAGAGCTTTGGCCTTGCGTTCGATGACTGTTCGAGAAATCGCGGATGGCCGGAGCCGGTTGAGCCGCTTCCGGTAAGCCTTCCGTTGCGCCGCTTCCCGCGGCGAAGCCACCGGCCGTGACGATTCCGGTTGCCTGGGTTACCTGGTTCCCGGCTTGTGCCGCTTCCCGTTGCGTGCCGGGCCGGATTACGCCACGGTCAGGCCGTCCGCGCGGGCGGCGGTGCGGGCTCCCGTTTCCTCGGCGTCGAGCGCCTGCCGTATGCCGACCGCGACGGCCGGGTGCACGGGCAGGGCGAGATGCCCGATTCCGCTCACCCGCACGTTCTGCGCGAGCAGGTCCGGGTGCTCGATGCAGGCGGTCTCCAACGGGTCCATCAACTGGTCGAGGTCGCTCCAGAAACTCACGAACCGCGTCCGGCAGTGCGGTGCGGGCCGGCCGAGCTCCTCGATCACCGTGGAACCGGGGCGCATCTGGCGGACGATCGGGTGCGCGTTCATCAGCGGGACGACGCGGGTGCCCGAGTGCGGCGTGCCCAGCGTGACCAGCGTCCGGACGCGGGCGTCCCCGCCGAGGCACTGTGCGTAGTACCGCGCGATCAGTCCGCCGAGGCTGTGCCCGACGATGTCCACCTCCTGGTGCCCCGTGCGCTCGCAGATCTCCTCTATGTGCCGGCCGAGCAGCTCGGCAGCGGTCCGTATGTCGCAGGTCAACGGTGAGTAGTTGAGCGACTCGATCTGCTGCCTGCCGTGCTGGGCCAGGGAGCGGCGCAGCAGCACGAACACCGAGCGGTTGTCTATGAAGCCATGCAGGAGGACGACCGGGGGCCTGGCCGGAGTGGGCAGCCGGGCAGCGTCCGCGGGGGCGTCCGGGTCGGTGATCTGCGGGTCTTCCGGGGTCCTGGGGGCGATCGGGACCGGGCGGCGCTCCGGAGTGATGCCGGAGGGGTAGAGGAGCAGGTGGCCCGCGAGGATCGCGATCTCCAGGGCGGTCGCCTTCAGGAGGGTCAGTGAGAGTCCGGCCAGTCTGCCGGGGAGCAGACGCTGGCAGAGTGGCAGAAGGGGCAGCAATGCCCTGGTGACCGTCATGGCCGACCTCCCGTCGGCGCACGGGAGGACGCCTCTGTCCCCCGTGTGCCCTCGTGGGAAACCGCCGCCGAAGAAGGCGACAGCGCACGTGCGGCGTGTGTGACGCCGGTGGAGCGACGGAGGTGCCCGTCGTCGTGCGGTCGCCGATGCGCCGCATCACCTCGCCGTGCGACTGACGGCTCGGAGGTGCGGCGACCTCGTAGCGGCTCCCCTTGCGCCCGTCCCGGCTGCGGCCCATGTGCCGCAGGGTGTGGGATCGGTGCGCGGCGAACTTGTCCCACTGTGTGATTTCCCCCTCGGTCTGCACCGTGAAACTGCCGGTTGCGGGATGGTGGCGATAACGTTCGTTCACTTCCCCGGCCTACGCGGTGTGGGGTGGCTGTGCCGCTGGGGCATACCTGATGTGGGTGCGGTGGCGGCGAGTCGCCGGTGTGGCCGTCAGGTGCTTCAGTCGGTACAGGGCGAGGGACGGCGGTCGACAGGTGACGGTCGATCGCCGATGGTCGGTAGAGATCTCTGCAGATCGGTGTAGTCGGTTCATGGAGGCAGTGATGGGTGTGGCAACCGGTCCGATCCGCGTGGTGGTGGCCAAACCGGGGCTCGACGGCCACGATCGCGGGGCGAAGGTGATCGCGCGGGCGCTGCGGGACGCGGGGATGGAGGTCATCTACACCGGCCTTCACCAGACGCCCGAGCAGATTGTGGACACCGCGATTCAGGAGGACGCCGATGCGATTGGGCTGTCCATTCTGTCCGGTGCGCACAACACGCTGTTCGCCGCCGTGATCAAGCTCCTTGAGGAGCGTGAGGCCGCGGACATCAAGGTGTTCGGGGGCGGCATCATTCCCGAGGCGGATATTGCGCCGCTCAAGGAGAAGGGGGTTGCTGAGATCTTCACTCCCGGGGCTACGACTGCGTCCATCGTGGACTGGGTGCGGGCGAATGTGCGGCAGCCGGTGTAGGGCTCCGGTGGTTGGGCGGGGCCACTGGTTCGGTTGTGGGTGGGTGCGGGTCGGCTCGGGCTGGTCGCGCAGTTCCCCGCGCCCCTGGGTGGGTGGGGGTGTGGGTGGTGTGTGAGCTGCGGGTTGGTTTGGGTTGAGCGCGCAGTTCCTCGCGCCCCTGGGTGGGTGGGGGATTGGGTGGTGTGTGAGGTGCGGGTTGGATTGGGCTGGTCGCGCCGTTCCTCGCGCCCCTAAAAGATTGGGGGGCTTGGGGCGGTGTGCGTACTGCGGGGCGGTGGGGGCTGGTCGCGCAGTTCCTCGCGCCCCTGAGGGGTGGGTTACGGGGTGGTGAGTTCGTTGTGCATGGTTGCTCTTAGGCGCAGTGTGGTGACCAGGCGTTGGAAGGACTCGGACCAGTAGCCGCCGGCGCCCGGAGCGGCGTTCTCGGGCTCGTCCGGGGTGGCTGTGAGGGCTTCGAGCCGGGTGGCCTCCGACGGGTCCAGGCAGCGTTCGGCCAGACCCATGACTCCGCTGAAACTCCATGGATAACTCCCCGCGTCCCGCGCGATGTTGAGGGCGTCCACCACTGCCCGCCCCAAAGGCTCCGCCCAGGGCACCGCGCACACCCCGAGCAGTTGGAATGCCTCGGACAACCCGTGCACGGCGATGAACCCCGCCACCCACTCGGCCCGCTCCGCGTCCCCCAGCGTGGCGAGCAGCTTCGCCCGTTCGGCCAGCGACACCGCCCCCGGCCCGCCTGCCTCCGGCGACACAGGAGCCCCCAACAGGGCCCTGGACCAAGAAGGATCACGCTGCCGCACCGCAGCCCGGCACCACGCGGCGTGCAGCTCGCCCTGCCAGTCGTCCACCACGGGCAGGGCCACGATCTCCTCCGGCGTACGCCCCCCGAGCCGCCGCGACCAGGTGCCGAGCGGCGCCGCCTCCATCAACTGGCCCAGCCACCAGGACCGTTCACCCCGGCCGGCCGGGGCCTTGGGGGCCACTCCGTCCCGCTCCATGCCCGGATCGCACTCGTGCGGCGCCTCGACCGCGAGCGTCGGCTTGTCCCGCGTGTGATCGACGGCCACGCAGGACCCGGCGCGCTCCGCCATCCGCCCGGCGAGCGCCGAACCCGGCAGCGCGGACAGCAGCTCGGCCGCCGTGGCCCGCACATTCCGGCTCCGGTCGGCCAGCGCCTGCTCCAGGAACGGCTCGTCCGCCGCGCACAGCCCCGTCCGCAACGAGTCGAGGAACATCAGCCGGTCCTCGGCCCGCTCCGTCGCCCACGTCGTGGCGAGCAGGTCCCGCGCGGCCGCCGCGTCCCGCGACCGTATCGCCGTAAGGAGCGTGACCCGCTCGGCGAACAGCCCTTCCTCCCACAACGCCCGCACCCGCTCCGGCTCTTCGGGCCCCGGCACCGCCGCCCCACCGCCCGGCGTCGAGCGCAGCGCGAACCGCCAGTCCGGGTTCAGCCGCGCCAGCCACAGGGCCCGCGGGCCCGCGAACGTCAGCGCCGGCGGCCGCAGGTCCGTACGCCCCCGGGCCGCGTCCAGCAGCGCGGGCAGCACCTCCGGGGGTGCGGCGAACCCACGTCGGTTCGCCGTGGCCAGCCACTGCGGCAGCAGCTCCATCAGGTCGGGAGCCGCCCCTCTGCGGACACCGCTGCCCGTCCCCGGCCGGTCGGCGAGCAGCATCGCCAGCCTGCGCGCCGCCGCCCGTGGCAACGCCGGACGCGGGTCCTCCGCCGCGGGGTCCACGCGGGCCGCAGCGGGCCCCGGCCGCATCCCGGCCCGCCGCCGTACGGTCTCCACGGCCGCCGCGTCCAGCAGCGCCCCCGGCGCCTCCCGCCCGGCCGCCACCCCCGAAGGCGTACGCCGCGCGGTCCCCAGCAGTGCCGCGGTCACGAGCTCCTCCCAGCGGTTCCCGCCGGGCGCGTTCGGGGGAGCCGGGGTCCTGTTCATGAGAGTCCCTTCTGCAAGGAGTTGAAGGAGTCGAAGGATTTGAAGGGGTTGAAGGAGCTGTTGGTGAAGGCGGAGGGTGCGGTGGGGCGTGGTGGCGTCAGCACAGGAGGACCGCCTCTCCCGGGCCCTCCGGCCAGGCCGTCAGAGGGGTGAAGCCTCGGTGGCCGCACTCCCCGAAGACGGTGACCGGTGCGCCGCCCGAGAGGGCGACCAGGCGCCACAGGCCCGAGCGGGAGCGGGCGGCCGGGGCGAGGGGCAGGGCCACATCGCCGTCGGCGTCCGCCAGTTGCCAGTCGTCGCCGTCCGGGGTCGGTATGACGCGGCCGAGCGTCACCGGGTGGGAGTCCAGCCACGGGTCGTCCCGGAGCGCCTCGCCGTACCGCTCCGCGGCCCGGGCCACGCTCACCCCCGGCGGACGCCGAGTCGTGGGCGCCGGAGCCGTGAACTGCTCGCCCAACGCGACCCGCAGCTGACCCGCGCCCGGATACGCGGCCACCTCCGCGTCGAGGGCCAGCCCGACCGGCAGCGACAGCTCGGGAGCGCGGCCGGCCGCCCCGTACGACAGGAGCAGGGCCGGGCGCTCCGACTCCGCCCCGTGCAACCAGATGCGCCGGGTCGTGAGGTGGCTGTCCGCCGTGTCGTACTGGGCGAGGACCAGCCAGTGGTCGCGCACCGGTGGGCCGTCCGCCGAACCGGGCAGCCCGATCCGCGAACGGACCGTCGCGGCAAGCCCGTCCGGCAGCCGCTCGCGGCGCAGCCAGCCCTGGTCGAGGAGATGCAGCAGCGCGCACTCCTCAAGCAGCCGCACCGGCCAGCCGGGCCCTGATGACGGGATCGCCCCCAACTCCCGCACCCGCGCGGCCAGCCCCGGCGCCTGCGCGTCGACCATCCGGGCCGCCGTCTCCTCCCACAGCCCGTACCCCGCCTGCTCGGCTGCCGCCAGCCCGCCCCGCAGCAGGTCGGTCAGCCGCTGCTCCAACTCCGCTGCCCCCGCGGTGATCCGCTCGGCCCGCCGCTCCGCCCTGCGCCGCGCCGCCTCCGGATCACCCGACGCCGACGCTCCGGACGCCGCGCCCGCCGTCCGCTTCTCCTCCGCCCGCTGCCTCCTCCCCGCTATCCACTCGCCCGCCCAGTCCGGCGCCTGCCCCCGCGGCACCGTGCCGTCCTCGCCCGCCCAGAGCAGCAGCAGCCCCAGCGCGTGCTTGCACGGGAACTTGCGGCTCGGACAACTGCACTTGTACGCGGGCCCGGTGGAGTCCGTGATGTCGATGACCGTTTGATACGGCTTGCTGCCACTGCCCCTGCACAGTCCCCACAGCGTCCCCTCGTCAGAACTGCCCGCCTCCGACCACGGCCCGGCCGCGCCGAGTTTGCTTCCCGCTTTGCGCGACGCGGCGTCAGGCGCCAGTGCCAGCACCTGATCCGCAGTCCAGCGCACCCCCTGCTGAGTCATGTCATCGAAGGTAGATCCCACCACTGACAATCGGCCGTCGCGAGATTGTTTCCGCAGGTCAGGGCCGATTGTCAGTGGCGTGGTGCACGGTGGAACCAGATCCGAACCGGCCGAGCCGCAAGGGGGACCGCTCCATGTCCGTGTCCGTCGACCCGACGTCCGTCGACCCGAGCCAGCACCAGTCCGCGCCCGTGAACGGGGGCGCGGGTGTGGGTACGTCCGTGCGGGCGCCCGCACGAGAAGCAGGCGAGGCGCTGCGGCCGCACGCCGAGGAGGCGTTCGCCGCCGAGCTCGCCGCGCTGGCCGCGCAGGACGACCGCCCGCGCCCGGTCCGCTGGCGGATGTCGCCGTGGGCCGTCGCGACCTACCTGCTCGGCGGCACACTGCCGGACGGCACGGTGATCACCCCGAAGTACGTGGGGCCCCGCCGCATCGTCGAGGTCGCCGTCACCACGCTCGCCACCGACCGGGCGCTGCTCCTGCTCGGCGTGCCCGGCACGGCGAAGACGTGGGTGTCCGAGCACCTCGCCGCGGCGGTCAGCGGCGACTCGACCCTCCTCGTGCAGGGCACGGCCGGCACACCGGAGGAGGCGATCCGGTACGGCTGGAACTACGCGCAGCTGCTCGCGAACGGGCCGAGCCACGACGCCCTGGTCCCGAGTCCGGTGATGCGCGCCATGGCCGAGGGCATGACGGCCCGGGTGGAGGAGTTGACCCGCATTCCCGCCGACGTGCAGGACACGCTCATCACGATCCTGTCGGAGAAGACCCTGCCGATACCGGAGTTGGGGTCGGAGGTGCAGGCCGTCCGCGGCTTCAACCTGATCGCGACCGCCAACGACCGCGACCGCGGGGTGAACGACCTGTCCAGCGCCCTGCGCCGCCGTTTCAACACGGTGGTGCTGCCGCTGCCGGAGAGTGCCGACGCCGAGGTCGACATCGTCTCGCGCCGGGTCGACCAGATCGGCCGGTCCCTCGACCTGCCCGCCGTGCCCGACGGCGTCGACGAGATCCGCCGCGTCGTCACCGTCTTCCGCGAGCTGCGCGACGGGATCACCGCCGACGGCCGTACGAAGCTGAAGTCGCCCAGCGGCACGCTCTCCACGGCGGAGGCGATCTCCGTCATCACCGGCGGGCTCGCCCTGGCCGCCCACTTCGGGGACGGCGTCCTGCGCGCGGGCGACGTCGCCGCGGGCATCCTCGGTGCCGTCGTCCGCGATCCGGCTGCCGACCGGGTCATCTGGCAGGAGTACCTGGAGGCGGTCGTTCGCGAGCGCGACGGCTGGAAGGACTTCTACCGGGCCTGCCGGGAGGTGAGCGCGTGAACGACCGGGAGGGGACGACGGAGCCCGGCGGGACGGCGGACACCGGCGGGGCGAGGGAGGTCGGCCGGGCGCCGGGACCGCTGTTGCTCGGAGTGCGGCACCACGGGCCCGGATCGGCGAGGGCCGTGCGGGCCGCCCTTGCGGCGGCGAGCCCCCGCGCGGTGCTCATCGAGGGACCGCCGGAGGCCGACGTACTGATTCCGCTGGCCGCCGACGAGGACATGCGGCCGCCCGTCGCGCTCCTCGCGCATGTCGTGGACGAGCCGGGGCGGTCGGCCTTCTGGCCACTGGCCGAGTTCTCGCCGGAGTGGGTGGCCATGCGATGGGCCCTGGAGCACGGGGTGCCGGCCCGCTTCATCGACCTCCCGGCCACGCACACGCTGGCATGGGGGCGGGACGCAGAGGAGCAGGGAGAGGGGGAAGGGGAAGGGCAGGGGGAGCCGGGTGGGCTTCCGGCCGTACCCGAGGAGGCCGTCCGGATCGATCCGCTCGCCGTGCTCGCAGAGACCGCCGGGTACGACGACCCCGAGCGGTGGTGGGAGGACGTGATCGAGCATCGGGGGATGCGCGGCGGGGACGCGTTCGTGCCGTTCGAGGTGCTGGGCGAGGCCATGGGGGCGCTGCGGGAGGCGTACGGGACCGGAGGGCATGAGCGGGATCTCGTGCGGGAGGCGTATATGCGGCTCCAAGTTCGCTCGGCCCAGCGGGAGTTCGGGGACGACGTGGCCGTGGTGTGCGGAGCCTGGCATGTACCCGCGCTACGGCAGAGGACGACCGTCGCCGCCGACCGGGCGCTGCTCAAGGGACTGCCCAAGGCGAAGGTCGACATGACGTGGGTGCCGTGGACGCACCGGCGGCTGGCGCGGGCGAGTGGTTACGGCGCGGGGATCGACTCACCGGGGTGGTACGGGCACTTGTTCAGCGCCGCCGACCGTCCGATCGAGCGCTGGATGACGAAGGTGGCAGGGCTGCTGCGGGACGAGGACCGGCTCGTCTCGTCCGCGCACGTCATCGAGGCGGTGCGGCTCGCCGACACGCTCGCCGCGATGAGAGGCAGGCCGCTGCCCGGTCTGACCGAGACCACCGATGCCGTACGGGCCGTGATGTGCGAGGGCTCGGACGTGCCGCTCGCGCTCGTGCACGACCGGCTCGTCGTCGGTGACGTCCTGGGCGAGGTGCCCGCGTCGGCGCCCGCGGTGCCTCTGCAGCGCGACCTCGCCCGGCTCCAGCGCCGGCTGCGGCTCAAACCGGAGGCGCTGGAGCGGGAGATGGAGCTCGACCTGCGCAAGGAGAACGACGCCGAGCGCAGCAGGCTGCTGCACCGGCTGCGGCTCCTGGGCATCGAGTGGGGGGAAGCGGTCGCCTCGCGCGGCAGCACGGGTACGTTCCGGGAGACCTGGCGGCTGCGCTGGGAGCCGGAGCTGGCGGTGCGGGTCGCCGAGGCCGGGGTGTGGGGCACGACGGTCATCGCCGCCGCGACCGCGAAGGCCGAGACGGACGCGATCGGCGCACCCTCCCTGGCCGACGTGACGGCACTCGCCGAGCGCTGCCTCCTCGCCGAACTCCCGGACGCGCTCCCGGTGGTGATGCGGGTCCTCGCCGACCGCGCCGCCCTGGACGCCGATGTCGGCCACCTCGCCCAGGCTCTGCCCGCCCTGGTCCGCTCCCTCCGCTACGGCGACGTACGCGGCACGGGCACGCACGCCCTGGCCGAGGTCGCCGCGGGTCTCGCGGAGCGCGTCTTCGTGGGCCTGCCGCCGGCCTGCGCCGCGTTGGACACGGAGGCCGCGGAGGAGATGCGGGGGCATGTCGACGCCGTGCACGGGGCGGTGGGGTTGCTGGGGGAGGGGGAAGAAGAAGGAGAGGGAGAAGGGGAGGGGCCTGCGGAGGACTCGGCGGGGGCCGACTCCGCCCCTCGGCCACCCCGACCTGGGCCCGGAGTTGGCACCGGCACCGGCACCGGTATACGCGGCCGGTGGCACGCCGTGCTGCGCACCCTGTCCGGGCGGGAGACGATCCCCGGGGTCATCCGGGGGCGGGCCGTGCGGTTGCTGCTGGACGACGGGGAGTTGGCGCAGGGGGAGGCCGCGCGGCTCATGGGGCTCGTGTTGTCGCCCGGGACGGCGCCGGGGGACGCGGCGGCGTGGATCGAGGGATTCGTCGGCGGCGGCTCCGGGGGCGGGATGCTCCTCGTGCACGACGAGCGGCTGCTCGGGCTGGTCGACGAGTGGCTGACCGGGGTGTCGGGGGACGCGTTCACCGACGTACTGCCGTTGCTGCGGCGCACGTTCTCGGCGTACGAGGCAGGGGTGCGACGCACGCTCGGTGAACTGGTCCGGCGCGGTCCCGGCACGAAGGGGAGCGCCACGGGGGCCGCCTCCGGCATGCCCGGCTTCGCCCCCGACCTGGATGCCGGACGCGCGGATGCCGTACTGCCGGTGCTGCGCCTGCTGCTGGGGCTGGACGAAACCGAGCGCGTCGACCGCACCGGCCGCGACGATGACGCCGACCGCGCTGACAACGCCGACGACAACAACGCCGACGACAACGGCCTTGTGGGGGTGGCCCGATGAGCACGGAAGCGACTGGCCAGGCGGGTCCGACCGACGCATCCGACGAACGGATGCGGCGCTGGCGGCTCGTGCTCGGTGGTGAGGAGGCGGACGGTACCGGGTGTGCGCTCGCCGGGCGGGACGCCGCGATGGACGGGGCGCTCAGCGCGTTGTACGGGAACGGAAAGGGGGGCGGCGCGGCGCGGGCGGGGAAGGCGCGGTCGGCGGGGCTCGGGGCGTCCGCTCCGTCCGTCGCCCGGTGGCTGGGGGACATCCGGACGTACTTTCCGTCCTCCGTCGTCCAGGTCATGCAGCGGGACGCCATCGACCGGCTCGGCCTGTCCACCCTCCTGTTGGAGCCGGAGATGCTGGAGGCGGTGGAGGCCGACGTCCACCTGGTCGGCACCCTGCTCTCGCTCAACAAGGCCATGCCGGAGACGACCAAGGAGACGGCACGGGCCGTTGTGCGCAAGGTGGTGGAGGACCTGGAGAAGCGGCTCGCGACGCGGACCCGGGCCACGCTCACCGGCGCCCTCGACCGAAGTGCCCGTATCAACCGGCCGCGCCATCACGACATCGACTGGAACCGCACGATCTCGGCCAATCTCAAGCACTACCTGCCCGAGTACCGCACGATCGTGCCCGAGCGGCTCATCGGCTACGGGCGTGCGTCGCAGTCGGTGAAGAAGGAGGTCGTCCTCTGCATCGACCAGTCGGGGTCGATGGCGGCGTCCGTCGTCTACGCGTCCGTGTTCGGCGCGGTCCTGGCCTCGATGCGGTCCATCGACACCAGGCTCGTCGTCTTCGACACGGCCGTCGTCGACCTCACCGACCAGCTCGACGACCCGGTCGACGTCCTCTTCGGCACACAGCTCGGCGGCGGTACGGACATCAACAGGGCGCTCGCTTACTGCCAGTCGCAGATCACCCGCCCCGCCGACACCGTGGTCGTGCTCATCAGCGACCTCTACGAAGGGGGGATACGGAACGAGATGCTGAAGCGGGTCGCGGCGATGAAGGCGTCGGGGGTGCAGTTCGTGACGTTGCTCGCGCTGTCCGACGAGGGGGCTCCCGCGTACGACCGTGAACACGCGGCGGCGCTCGCAGCGTTGGGCGCGCCCGCGTTCGCGTGTACGCCCGACCTCTTCCCGGAGGTGATGGCGGCGGCGATCGAGAAGCGCCCACTGCCGATACCGGACACCGGGAGCCCGGCGCGGCAAGGCCAGTAAGGCAGCAAGGCTGTATGGCTGTAAGGCGATAAAGCGGTAAGGGGGCAAGGCGGTAAGAGGGTAAGGAGGCAAGGCTGGACGGGTGAAGTGGCAAACGGGGCATGTGGCGTCGGGACATGGAAAACGGGACATGAGCGTCCATCGGTAACAGGGGGCTTGCGCAACCGCGGGAGTTCCGTGCGAGGATCTGCGGGTCTTCGGGGGGCGCGCTGCGTTTCTGCCGCGCCCCACCTCGCTCCGACCCGCTCCACCTCACTCCGCTCGGCCCCACTCCGTTCCACCTCGTTCCACATCCTCCGCCCTGTTCCGCCGCACGGGAGGCCCGCTCCGTCTTGCCCTTGTCAGCCGCACTGCCCGGTGTCGCTCTGCGCGTGACGCGCACGGCGGCGGGGCGGCGTGCGCTGCAAGTGGTGTTGCTGGTGGGTGGGTTGTTCGTACTGGGGCTTCTCTGCGGGGAGCAGGCGCGGGCGGCGGACGGTGTGGGGGCGACACCGACGGAGGTCGTCCGCTCGGTGGAGGGCTCGACCGAGCGGCTCGTGACGAATCTGACGAATCCGGTCGGGCAGGCGGCGAAGGACGCGCAGCGGGCTTCGGACCAGCAGACCGGAGAGCGGTCGGCGGAGCCGAATCCGCCGACCTCGCCGAACGTGAGCACGCCCCCGTCCGACTCCTCGCCGTCGAGCACGTCCTCCGAACCGGCCGGGCCTGGGCTCCCCAAGGCGATCACGCCCGTGACCGACGGAGTCCAGCGCGTCGTGCGCCCTGTGACGGAGCGCGTCGTTCGCCCGGTCACCGAGCAAGTTGTCCGCCCGGTGACCGAGCGGGTCGTTCGCCCGGTCACCGGGCGCGTGGTGCCGCCGGTCGCCGAAGGTGTCGTACGACCCATCGGGGATCTGGTGGACGGGATCACCGGTGGGGTCACGGAACCGCCGCCGTCGTCGCCTTCGCTGCCGCCGTCGCAGTGGTGGCCGTCGTGGCCTCAACTCCCCACGCTGCCGGGCCTTCCGGAGTTGCCGGGGCTGCCCGCGGTTCCGGGGCAGACGTTGCCGGTCGGCACGGCGCCGCAGCAGCCGGGCGGGGCGACGGACGAACACGGGGCGGCCGGCCGCGAGGCCGAGGAGAAGGCGCGCGACGAGGGTACGGGCGCGTACGGGCCGCAGTTCGGCGGCGGCTCAGCGGTGGATGGTGCCGACGTGGACCACGCCGCCGACCAAGCCGATGACGCGCGAGCCGTGCAGGCTCCCGCGCGACAGGCTCCTGACGGTGGATCCGACGGTGACCCCACGGGTTCGTCGGGGCATCGGTCCGCGGTCGACAACGGGTCGCCGCGGCACGGCGACGCACAGGCCGTCGCGTTGAACGAGCGGGCCCAGCTTCGGCTGGTGCCCGGCGCCGCCGCGGATGTCACCGCGGCCGGGACCCGGGACAGGCACCGGGACATTCCGGCATTCCCCGGTTAGAGCAGACCTTCCCCCGCTGAGACCTGCCGCGCGGGGGCGGAACAGGTCTGCCCGCCGTCCGGGCATCCCTCCGGTCTCCGGACGGGACCAGTCGGACGCCGAACCGCTGTCGTAGCTGTAGCCGTTGCCGTTGCCGTAGTCGTCGGTCCTCAACTCCCCGGACCGGCACGGCATCGCGACCGCGCACGCACGGCGCACCCGGCCTCCGGCACCCGGAAGCCCCCCACTCCACACGTCCTGAAATCTCGGTATCCCGAAGGATCTGACGCACGCATGCACAAGAACATCCGCCGTTCCATCGTCATAGCCGCCGGCGTCACCGGCGCGTGGGCGCTCGGCTCAGCCGTCGCCAGCGCTGACGAACTGCCCGCCACCTCCGCCACCGTTCCCGATGTGTCGCTGTCCGTGGACGACGTGGTCGGCAGCACTGTCAGCACGGTCGACGACACTGTCGACGGAGTCGTGGGTGACGTTCAGAGCGACGCCCCCACCGTCACGGACAAGGTCGCCGACACCACCGACACCACCGACACCACCGCCAGGGCGAAGGCGGCCGACCAGGCCCGCCAGTACGTCGAGGGCGAGCTGCCCGCACACCAGACCGTGCAGAAGACCATGGCCAAGACCACGACCACGACCACGGCCAAGGCCAAGACCACGACCACGACCACGACCAAGGCCACGGACAAGGCGGCGGCCACGGCGAGGGACGCGGTGTCCGACACAGCGTCCGACGCCACCAGTTACCAGAACCCCCAGAGTCCCCAGGACGAGGTCGACTACCTCTTCGGCCCGTTGTCGGCGTTCGCGCCCCAGCTGGAGCAGGCACTCGGCGCGGCCCAGGCGAAGCTCGCGGCCGACCGTCGCACCGTCGCCGGTGTCTCCTCCGACGCCCGCACCAAGGTCCGGCAGACCGTCGCCACCGCAGGCAGGACGGTCTCCGACACCCGCAGGACCGTGACCGGCGCCCCCGGCCAGGTCCAGGCCACGGCCGACGGCGTCCCCGCCCAGATCCAGGGCACCGTCACCGGCGCGAAGGCCCAGGCCCACGGCATCGTCACTGGTGTCCACACCGGTGTCCACGGCACCGTCGCCACCGCCGGCGGCCTGACCCAGGCCACGGTCACCACCGTGAAGGCCGACGCGTCCGCCACGGTCACCGGCATCCCTGCCACGGTCCACGGGGTTCACCGGACGGCCGTCCCGGTCGTCGACCAGACCGCCGCCGCCGTACTTCCGCCGGTCGCCGCCACGGCCGTTCAGGGCGTCACGCCGATCGCGGGCCGTGCCGTCAGTGGTGTCGCGCCCGTCGCCGACCAGGCCGTGACCGGCGTCGGGTCCGTCGCCGACCGGGCCGTGACGGACGTCGCGCCGGTCGCCGTCGGCGCCGTGGACGGGGTGGCCCCGGTCGCCGGGTACGCCGTCGGCACCACCACCGCCCTCGCCTACGGCGTCGTCGCCGACGTGCACGCGTACACCCACGGCGTCGTCGGTGACGTCGCCCCCTACGCGACCGGCGTGGTCGGCGAAGCGGCACCGTACGCGACCGGCGTGGTGGACGACGTCGTCCCGTACGCGACGGGTGTGGTCGGTGATGTCGCCCCGTACGCGACCGGAGTCGTCGGTGAGATCCCGCCGTACGCCACCGGTGTCGTGGGCCAGGTCGCCGACGAGACCGTCGCCGCCGTCCTGCCGCCCGTCGTCGCCACCGCCGTGGACGGCGTGGTCCCGGTCGTCGGACAGGCGGTCGGTGACGCGACCGCGCTGGCCGACGGTGTCGTCGGTGACGTGCGGCCCTTCGCGGGCGGTGTCGTGGGCGAGGTCCCGCCGCTCGCGTACGGAGTGACCGGTCAGGTCGCCCCCTTCGCGCAGGGAGTCGTCGGCGAGGTGCCGCCCTTCGCCGAGGGCGTCGCCGGCGCGGTGCGGCCGGTCGTGGAGACCGTCGTCGACTACGTCCGGCCGGTCGTCCGGGGCGTCGGCGGCAGCGCCACGGCGCTGGCGTACGGAGTCACGGGCGACGTCCGTCCCTTCGCGGACGGCGTCGTCGGCGCGGTCGACCCGTTCGCGGCCGGTGTGGCCGGCCAGGTCGCGCCCTTCGCGCAGGACCTGACCGGGACCGTCGAGTCGGCCGGCGGCCCGCTGGCCGGGAACGCCGTCAGCGGCGTCCAGGCAGTGGCCGAGTCGGTCACGCCGGGCTACCTGCCGGACGCCGAGTACGGCCAGTACGCGCAACACGGCACGCACGGCCAGTACACGCAGCCCGGCCAGTACGGCCAGTACGGCTCCCCGTACGGCGTCTGAGCGCGGCGGACCGCCTCACCGCGCACGCCACCCCATCCGACTCCGCAGGGCGCCGGCCCCGTACGGCCGAAAGCCGTCGGCCTGTCCGACCGAAACCCCGCGGATAGGGACGGGTGGTCCCCATTGGGGTGGGGACCACCCGCCCTGAGCCCCTCAAGGGGCTGTTCAACGGGCCTCACCGGGCCGACCCCAGCCTGGTGAGGCCCTGTGCGTGCGTGGCCCGTGAAGGCATCTGTGACCGTAATCACCGCTCAGGTGTGACCTGCGATTTACGACCCCGCCGCCCACGGCGATAACCTGCGAGACGGACATGCCGCGTGCCGGCCACCGTGCCCACGCCCTCCTTGTGACCGCGCAGTCACGTTGCCCTTCGCGGCACGCCCACGCAGACAACGAACCGCGAGATACCTGATAGGGACGGACGCGCGTGGACCTGTTCGAGTACCAGGCGAGGGACCTCTTCGCCAAGCACGGTGTACCGGTGCTGGCCGGTGAAGTCATCGACACGCCTGAGGCGGCGCGCGAAGCCACCGAGCGTTTGGGCGGCAAGTCGGTCGTCAAGGCGCAGGTGAAGGTCGGCGGCCGCGGCAAGGCCGGTGGCGTGAAGCTGGCCGCCGACGCCGACGAGGCGGTGGCCCGGGCCACCGACATTCTCGGCATGGACATCAAGGGCCACACGGTCCACAAGGTGATGATCGCCGAGCTGTCCCCGGAGATCGAGGCGGAGTACTACGTCTCGTACCTCCTCGACCGCACCAACCGCACCTTCCTGGCCATGGCCTCGGTGCAGGGCGGCATGGACATCGAGGAGGTCGCGGAGAAGACCCCCGAGGCCCTCGCGAAGGTCCCGGTCAACGCCGTCGACGGCGTGGACATCGTCAAGGCCCGCGAGATCGTGGCCCTGGCGAAGTTCCCGGCCGACGTGGCCGAGGGTGTCGCCGAGGCCATGGTGACGCTGTGGGACACCTTCGTCGCCGAGGACGCCCTCCTCGTCGAGGTCAACCCGCTGGTGAAGACCAAGGACGGCCGCATCCTGGCCCTCGACGGCAAGGTCTCCCTCGACGAGAACGCCGACTTCCGCCAGCCCGAGCACGAGGCGCTGGAGGACAAGGAGGCGGCCGACCCGCTGGAGGCCGCGGCCAAGGCCAAGAACCTCAACTACGTCAAGCTCGACGGCGAGGTCGGCATCATCGGCAACGGCGCGGGTCTCGTCATGAGCACCCTCGACGTCGTCGCGTACGCCGGTGAGGCGCACGGCGGCGTGAAGCCCGCCAACTTCCTCGACATCGGCGGCGGCGCCTCGGCGCAGGTCATGGCCAACGGCCTGGAGATCATCCTCGGCGACCCGGACGTCAAGTCCGTCTTCGTCAACGTCTTCGGCGGCATCACCGCCTGTGACGAGGTCGCCAACGGCATCGTCCAGGCGCTGCAGCTGCTCGCCGACAAGGGCGAGGACGTCACCAAGCCGCTCGTCGTCCGCCTCGACGGCAACAACGCGGACCTGGGTCGCAAGATCCTGTCGGACGCCAACCACCCGCTGGTGCAGCGCGTGGACACCATGGACGGCGCGGCCGACAAGGCCGCCGAGCTGGCCGCGGCCAAGTAAGGACGAGGGAAACCACAGCCATGGCTATCTTCCTCAACAAGGACAGCAAGGTCATCGTCCAGGGCATGACCGGTGCCACGGGCATGAAGCACACCAAGCTCATGCTGGCCGACGGCACCAACATCGTCGGTGGCGTCAACCCGCGCAAGGCGGGCACGTCGGTCGACATCGACGGCACCGAGATCCCGGTCTTCGGCACGGTCGCCGAGGCGATCGAGAAGACGGGCGCCAACGTGTCCGTCCTCTTCGTGCCGCCGGCCTTCTCCAAGGCCGCCGTCGTCGAGGCCATCGACGCCGAGATCCCCCTCGCGGTCGTCATCACCGAGGGCATCGCCGTCCACGACTCCGCCGCCTTCTGGGCGTACGCGAAGGCGAAGGGCAACAAGACGCGGATCATCGGCCCGAACTGCCCCGGTCTCATCACCCCGGGCCAGTCCAACGCCGGCATCATCCCGGGCGACATCACGAAGCCGGGCCGTATCGGCCTGGTCTCGAAGTCCGGCACGCTGACGTACCAGATGATGTACGAGCTCCGTGACATCGGCTTCTCGTCCGCCGTCGGCATCGGTGGCGACCCGGTCATCGGTACGACGCACATCGACGCGCTCGCCGCGTTCGAGGCCGACCCCGACACCGACCTGATCGTCATGATCGGCGAGATCGGCGGCGACGCCGAGGAGCGTGCGGCGGACTTCATCGCGAAGAACGTGACGAAGCCGGTCGTCGGCTACGTCGCCGGCTTCACCGCGCCCGAGGGCAAGACCATGGGCCACGCCGGCGCCATCGTCTCCGGCTCCTCCGGCACGGCCGCCGCGAAGAAGGAGGCCCTTGAGGCCGCCGGTGTCAAGGTCGGCAAGACCCCGACCGAGACGGCCAAGCTGGCTCGCGCCATTCTCGGCAACTAGGCACAGCCAGGCGCAGTCGGGCACAGCCAGGGACGGCCTGGCACAGCCTGGCCGGCTGAAGCGCCGGATTCGACTGGATCGCCTGTACGCGGCCGGGCCCGCACCCCTTCTCCAGGGGTGCGGGCCCGGCCGCGTTCTCAGCGCAGTTCAGGGACCAGCCTCTCCGGGCCCTTCCCGAGCATCGAGTGGAGCCTGGCGCGGAGCTGCCGGTCCGTCTCGGAGAGCGGGCCGGGGCCCGAGCGCGGCGGTACACCGTGGACGGTTTCGCCGGGGGCCCGCGGGGCCTCGTAGTGGTCGGGGGCCGAGCGGAGCGTGAACGCGGTGGAGCCGATGATCAGGACCGTGAAGGCGACGGCCGCGAGGGTCCAGCAGCGCGCGCGGCGCTCGCTGCCCGAACGCACCGCCGCGGGTGCGGGTTTCACGGCGGTGGTCGCGGTGGTCGCGGCGGCCCGCAGCCGCTCGGTGCCCGCGAGTTGCGTCAGACGCTGCCGCAGCACCTGGGGATCCGCCAGCTCCGGCAGCCGTCCGGCGAGGGTCTCGCGCGCGTACAGCAGCCGGTTCGCCGCCGCGCGCGTGCTCGCCTCCGTCTCCGCCGCGGTCTCAGGCAGGCCGAGGCCGAGACCGTCGTGGAGGAGCAGCGTGCGGCGGTACGCGGGCGGCAGCCTCAGCAGTACGGAGAGCAGCCGACGGTCGTCCAGAGCGGCGGGCGGCGCCTCCGGATACCGGTGACGCAGACGCAGCCGGTGCCAGGGAGACACCGCGTACTCGTACGCCGCCGCCCGCACCCAGCCCGCCGGGTCCCGGTCGACCGCCACCTCGGGCCAGCGCTGCCAGGCCTGGTGGAAGGCCCGCTCGACGGACTCGCGGGCCAGTCCGCGCCGCCCGGTGAGCAGATAGGCCTGCCGTACGAGGGCGGGGGCGGCGAACGCGTAGAGGGCGTCGAAGGCCTGAGCGGGGGTCAGGGCCGGGGCAGGGGTGTCGGTCTGCGTCACCGGGCTGCGCCCCTTCGTACGTAAAAGTACATAAAACATATATTGAGCGACACATCCGGGGTTCGCCTGTTACGACGAGAAAGCGCGTGTCGTTGGGAGCATGGCGGGCGTGCCCCATATGACCGATCGCACCCCATCGTCATCGCCGTCATCGCCGTCACCGTCACCGTCGCCGCCGACACTGTCGGCGTCGTCGCCTCCGCCCCTGTTCGCCCGGGCGCCCGGACTGGCCGCCGGGCTGGTGGGTGGCGCCCTCGCGGCGGGGCTCGGGCTGGGTACGTTCGCCGTGCTCGTGACGGTCCTGTGGATCAGTTCGCCCTATCCGGACAGCGGTCCCGGCGGGGCGTTGCACGTCGCCGCCGCGCTGTGGCTGCTCGCGCACGGCGCCGAACTCGTCCGCACGGACACACTCTCCGGCGTACCCGCGCCCGTCGGGGTCACCCCGCTCCTCCTGGTCGCCCTGCCGGTGTGGCTGCTGCACCGCGCGGCGCGCGACGCGACGGGCGGGGACGAGGCGGGCGTGCCGTCCGCCGCCCGGACCGCCTGGAGCGGTGTCGTGGTGGGATACCTGACGGTCGGTGCGGCGGCCGCGGCCTACGCGTCCGGCGGTGAACTGCGGCCCTCGTGGGTGTCGGTCGCGGTGTGGCCGCCGCTGCTCGTGGTGGCCGCGGCGGGGGCGGGCGTGTGGACGGCGTACGGCCGCCCGCGTGGACCTCTGCCGCCGACCGTGCGCCGCGCCCTCGACACGCTCCCCCTCGGCTCCCTCGCGCCTCTCGCCGCCGGCAACCGGCTCACGGCCGCCGTGAGCGCCGCGGGTGCGGGGGCGGTGGTCCTCGTCGGGGGCGGGCTTGTGCTCATGGGTACCTCGCTGGTGTGGCACGGCGGGCCGGCCCGGGAGTCGGTCCTGCACCTCACGGAGAGCTGGTCGGGGCGGTTCGCGGTACTCCTGCTGGCGCTGGCCCTCGTGCCGAACGCGGCGGTGTGGGGGGCGGCGTACGCCCTCGGCCCGGGGTTCGCGCTCGGGGCCGGGCATGCGGCGGGTCCCCTGATGTCGTCCCCCGGGCAGTTGCTTCCGCCCTTCCCGCTGCTGGCGGCCGTGCCGGGGGCGGGTCCCGGGACGCCGGTGAACTGGGCGGCCGGGGCGGTGCCGTTGGTGGCCGGGACGGCGGTGGCGTGGTTCGTGGTGGTGGCGGGGGTGCCGGGGCGGAAGGACCGCGAGGAGGGCGCGGGCGCCGATCCGGCTCCGGCGGGCACCGGGTGCGGCGGGGCCTGGTCGCGCGGGCGCACCGCCGGGACCGTGGCGCTCGCGGCGGTCCTGTGCGGGCTCGCCCTCGCGATCCTCGCCGCCCTCGCGGGCGGGCCCCTCGGCGTCGCCGCACTCGCCGAATTCGGACCCGTCTGGTGGCAGACGGGGCCCGCGGCGGCGGGGTGGACAGCGGTGGTGGGCGTGCCGGTGGCGCTGGGACTGCGGGCCTGGCGCCTGCGGGAGCCGCGCGTACGGGAACCTCGGGTGCGTGAGCCTCGGGCGGCGCGTGGGGGCTGGGCGCGGGTGCCTCGGGTGCGGATGCCCTGGCGCCGGGGACTTGGAGCATACGAGCCTGGAGCTGGAGCTGGAGCTGGAGCTGGAGCTGGAGCCGGGGCCGGGGCCGGGGCCGGGGCCGGGGCTGGAGTTGGAGTTGGAGTTGAGACGATGATTGGGCCGGGGCCGGGGCCGGGGACTCCGCGAGTTCAGGAGCCGTCGCTGGTTCCGGAACCGCAGGCTCGTCCCCCGTGGGGCGCGGCGGAGGGGTTCGAGCCCCGGTCCGCCGAGCCGCAGCCGCCACACCCCCAGGACCTCGCCCGCCAGCCCGAGCCCATGGTTGCCACCCGCCAGCCGCCCGGTCCCGGTCCTGAGCCCGATCTCGATCCTGATCCCGTTTCCGGGGCACCTCCACCCGTCCCGCAGCTCTTTGTCCCCCCGCGCAAAACCTGGTTCTCGCGGGTACGGCTCGGGCGGCGAACGGCCCCACCGTCCGCCATCCGAGCCGACACCGGCGCCCCCGCCGACGCGGAGACCTACATCGACCCCGACTTCGAGCCGTACGACTTCCTGCCGTCCAGCGACCCCTTCGGCTCCCTCTGGCACGACGACGCCGCCAGGGAGACCCGCTGGGCCGCGCTCAAGCGGGCGTCCGCGCCGACGGACCCGCCGGACTGACGGAGAGCGAAGAGCGAGCGAACGGAGGCACGTAGGCGCGGAGGCTCAGCGGGCCGCGTCCAGCCGGGCCCGCTGGTTCGCCGTCAGTTCCAGATCCAGCGCGGCCAGGTTCTCGTTCAACTGGGCCACCGAGGAGCAGCCGACGAGCGGGATCACCGGGATCTCGCCGTCGATCAGCCAGGACAGGACCACCTGGTTGACGGTCGCGCCGGTCTCCTCGGCGACCGAGCGGAGTGCGGCCAGGCGGGTCGGTGTGCCCGCGTGGTCGAACTCGGGGCCGAGCGGCTTGTCCTCGTTGACGTAACTCCCCTTCAGCAGCGGGGAGTAGGCCACGAGCGTCAGCGAGGGCTCGGTGCGCAGATAGCTGAGCAGATCGCCGCCGACCGCGCCCTGGTCGCCGTCCGGCGAGAGCTGGCCCGGCAGGTCCGCACGCTTGCGCAGATAGCTGTGCTGGTACTGCAGGACCTCGTACCCCGGAAGGCCCGCCGCCGCGGCGAGGCTCCGGGCCCGTTCCAGCCGCCACGTCCAGTGGTTGCTCGCGCCGAGGAGGCCGACGGTGCCCTCGGCGACGAGTTCGGCGAAGCCCTCGACCGTCTCCTTCAGCGGGACGGCCGGGTCCTCGATGTGGGCGTACAGCAGGTCGAGTTTCGCGACACCGAGCCGCTCTCGGCTGCCTTCCGCCGCCTCGCGGACGGCCTTGGCGGACAGGCCTTCGGGGTTGTCGGTGTAGCTGGTGCCGGGGGCGAGCGGCCGTGCGCCCAGCTTCGTCGCGATGACGATCTCGTCGCCGATGCCACGGCTGCGGCGCCAGCGGCCGAGCAGCGCCTCGCTCTCGCCGCCCTGGGTGCCGTTGACCCAGAACGCGTAGTTGTCGGAGGTGTCGATGAAGGTGCCGCCGGCCTCGACGAAACGGTCGAGCACGGCGAACGAGGTCGCCTCGTCGGTGACCGTGCCGAACAGCATCGCGCCGAGACTGAGGACGCTCACCTCACGGCGGGTCCCCGGGGCCGTGCCGATCGTGCGGTAACGCATGCGGGTGTCCTCCCCTTGCGGCCCGCCGGGCGGCGGGCGTTGAAGCGGAGTATGGATTTTGAAGCGCACTCGAAGTCAACGGGCCGAAACCCGGAAGAACGCCCCCGCCGACCTCAGTCCCGCGTGCCCAGCAGATCCCGTAGTTCCTCCGGGAGCAACGTGTCGCAGGACTGCTTCGCCGTGTTGGTGAGTGAGTCGTTCACGCAGGTGTAGTAGTCGCGGTAGACGAGCTGGGCGGTGAACGTGGCCGCGACCACGGCGAGTGCCAGGGATGCCGTGACCAGGCCGCTGATCGCCGCCGTGGTCTGCGGTTTGCTGCCCGAGGTCGGTGCCGGGGTGTCCGGATCCTGCGTACGGGGCTTGGCGCGCAGGGAGCTGATCGCCCAGTACAGCGCCAGCGCGCCGAGCAGCAGTGCGATGTACGGCCAGCTGAAGAGGGCGAAGAAGAACGCCCACATACCGGAGAGCAGCGCGAACCGGGCGCGGCGCTGGGCCGGGTCCGCCGGGTCCCAGCGCATGCCGGTGCCGGGGCCACTGGGTCCTTCAGGACCGCCCTGCCCACCGGGGCCTCCGGTCCCGCCGGGTCCGCCCGAGGAACCGGGCCGGTCACCGAAACCGCCGCCCTGCGCGGGCCCGGGCTGCCGGTCGCTCCACTGGCTGCCCCACGGGGTGTAACCACCCTCGCCCTGGCCGTCCTGTTCTTGCCCCTGCCCCTGGCCCTGTCCGCCGGTCTCCTGCCCCTGTCCGCCCGCGGGCCGCCGAGGCTGCCACGGCCGGTCGGGTGTGCCCTCCGCGGGCGGGGCGAAGGGGTTGTCGTCGCTGGGAGCCGCGGGAGTCCCGGGAGCCGCGGGTGTCCGGGGCGGCTCGGGACGCTGTCCGGAGCCCTTGGCGGCCGCGGAGTCCTGCCCGCCCTCGGGCACGTCGTCGCTCTCCCGCGGCGGCGTGGGAGAAGGGCGCCGCTCGCGCAGCAGGAGCGGAGGGAGTCGGAGACTGCGGTCCGGCATCAGGTGTGCGTCTTCCCCTTGGTGGTCTCTGGCAGGCAACGTGTCCACAGAGCTGGTTACGTGCCCGAGGCTGGCGCCCCGGGTGTTCGCACCCGTCCTGGTCAACGTCCCGTACGCACAGGGCGTTCCCCGGTGCGGACCGTGTGCCCAGGGCGGATCCTCCCCAGACGCTACCTTCCGGCCACGCCCCCGTCCCGTGGGGGCCGCCCGGTGTGCCGGTATCGTTGCTGACGGTCGGCCGCTTCGTAGACTTCCCCGTATCCGAGGGCGCGAAGCATTCGTACGACCGTACAAACGCAGAACCGCACAAGCTCTCCCCCAGAACCCGAGAAAGGGCCCCGCTGTGGCCAAGGCCAAGCGCCTCGTCGTGCTGGTCTCCGGATCAGGTACGAATCTGCAGGCTCTCCTCGACGCGATCGCGATGCAGGGGACGGCCGTCTACGGAGCCGAGATCGTCGCGGTCGGCGCGGACCGCGACAACATCGCCGGCCTGGAGCGGGCCGAGCGCGCCGGCCTTCCCACCTTCGTGTGCCGGGTGAAGGACCACGCCACGAGGGACGCGTGGGACAGGGCGCTAGCCGAGGCCACGGCCGCCTACGAGCCGGATCTCGTCGTCTCGGCCGGGTTCATGAAGATCGTGGGCAAGGAGTTCCTGGCCCGCTTCGGCGGCCGGTTCGTGAACACCCACCCGGCACTGCTGCCCAGTTTCCCGGGGGCGCACGGCGTCCGCGACACCCTCGCCTACGGCGCGAAGGTCTCCGGGTGCACCGTCCACTTCGTCGACGACGGCGTCGACACCGGGCCGATCATCGCTCAGGGCGTGGTCGAGGTCCGGAACGAGGACGACGAAGCCGCTCTGCACGAGCGCATCAAGGATGTCGAGCGAAGGCTGCTCGTCGATGTCGTGGGCCGGCTCGCCCGCCACGGCTATCGCATCGAGGGACGAAAGGTAGTTATCCAGTGACCGCCGAGAGCAACAAGCGGCCCCTTCGCCGGGCGCTCGTCAGCGTCTACGACAAGACCGGCCTCGAAGAGCTGGCGCGCGGGCTGCACGAGGCCGGTGTCGAGCTCGTCTCCACCGGCTCGACCGCGTCGAAGATCGCCGCCGCCGGTGTGCCCGTCACCAAGGTCGAGGAGCTCACCGGCTTCCCCGAGTGCCTGGACGGCCGGGTCAAGACCCTGCACCCCAAGGTCCACGCGGGCATCCTCGCCGACCTGCGCCTGGAGAGCCACCGGGAGCAGCTCGCCGACCTCGGGGTCGAGCCGTTCGACCTGGTCGTCGTGAACCTCTACCCGTTCCGCGAGACCGTCGCCTCGGGCGCCACCCCCGACGAGTGCGTCGAGCAGATCGACATCGGCGGCCCCTCGATGGTCCGCGCCGCCGCCAAGAACCACCCGTCCGTCGCCGTGGTCACCAGCCCCGAGCGGTACGCCGACGTGCTGGGCGCCGCTCGCGACGGCGGCTTCGACCTCACCGCCCGCAAGCGGCTCGCCGCCGAGGCCTTCCAGCACACGGCCGCGTACGACGTCGCCGTCGCCTCCTGGTTCGCGAGCGAGTACGCCCCCGCCGACGACTCCGCCTTCCCGGACTTCATCGGCGCGACCTTCGAGAAGCGCAACACCCTGCGCTACGGCGAGAACCCACACCAGGGCGCGGCCCTGTACGTGGACGGCACGGGCGGCCTGGCGGACGCAGAGCAGCTGCACGGCAAGGAGATGTCGTACAACAACTACACGGACACGGATGCCGCCCGCCGTGCCGCGTACGACCACGACGAGCCCTGTGTCGCGATCATCAAGCACGCCAACCCCTGCGGTATCGCGGTCGGCGCGGACGTCGCCGAGGCGCACCGCAAGGCGCACGCCTGCGACCCGCTGTCGGCGTTCGGCGGCGTGATCGCGGTCAACCGCCCGGTGTCCAAGGAGCTGGCCGAGCAGGTCGCGGAGATCTTCACCGAGGTCATCGTGGCGCCCGGTTACGAGGACGGCGCGCTGGAGGCCCTCACCAAGAAGAAGAACATCCGCGTGCTGCGCGCCCAGCAGGGCCCGACCGCGTCCGTCGAGATCAAGCAGATCGACGGCGGCCGCCTCCTCCAGGCCGCCGACCGCCTCCAGGCCGACGGCGACGACCCGGCGAACTGGACCCTCGCGACCGGTGACGCGCTGTCCTCCGCCGAGCTGGCCGACCTCGCCTTCGCCTGGCGGGCCTGCCGCGCGGTGAAGTCCAACGCGATCCTGCTCGCCAAGGACGGCGCCTCCGTCGGCGTCGGCATGGGCCAGGTCAACCGCGTCGACTCCTGCAAGCTGGCCGTCGAGCGAGCGGGCGAGGAGCGGGCACGGGGCTCGTTCGTCGCCTCGGACGCGTTCTTCCCCTTCCCGGACAACATCGACGTCCTCGGCGCCGCCGGCGTCAAGGCCATCGTCCAGCCCGGCGGTTCGGTCCGCGACGAGCTGGTCGTCGAGGCCGCGGCGAAGGCGGGCATCACGATGTACTTCACGGGGACGCGGCACTTCTTCCACTGAGGTCCTCCTGGGGCCCCGCTGAGTTGACGTGAGCGAGGGGCGAGCCGTGGTCCACGGCTCGCCCCTCGTCGGCATGTGGCGGAGTAGCCGCACCTCTTCCGCGTACGTCTGCTTCCTCGGCTCTTCCTGCCGGCCGGTGCCGGTGCCGGTGCCGGTGCCGGTGCCGGCGTCGGCCGCGGCCCTGTCGGTGCGCTGTGTCGTGCAGCCGGTCACGGTGACCGGCACCATGACCGAGACGGCGACCGCGGGTCAGCAGCTCTCCGCCCACGTGTGGGACAGGGGGCGGACGGGCGCGGACAGGGTGGCTTTCGTGCCGACCTCCACACAGCTCTGCCGGTCACGCAGGGCAGGCTTCGCGTAGTGGACGACATCCACGAAGGTCTCGCCCGCCTCGGTGTCATGGCCGTTGTTGAACACCGACCGCGCGTCCATGCGGCCCGCCCAGCCGCAACTGTGCTCCCCCTTCGTCCAGTCGACGTCGTCGCCCTCCCAGGCGCACATGTCGCCCCGGCCGGCGGGCTCGGTGAAGAAGCAGACGAAGCCCCGGGAACAGCGGTCGTACCCGGCGGGGGACGAGGCGCCGGCGGCGATGTCCGCCCGTACCCCCGGACCGCGCTCCGGTGATTCGCCGCCGCTCGCCAGGGCGCTGACGCCGAGGCCGAGGGCCGCGAGCAGTGCCGTCACCGTGGCGGAGGCCAGCAGGACGTGTGCCCGTGAGCGGGGGCGGAGCCTCGGCAGGCGGGATGGGCGGGGGGTGCCCGCGGCTTGTGTCACGCGGCGCAGGAGGGTGGCCGTACCGGCTGCGCGGGCGGTCCGCTCCTCGTGCGTGGGGGCGAGGCAGTCGGTGATGATCTGCCGCCAGACGGACGGGAGTTCCGGGCTCAGACGCAGTTCCTCGGTGCCGCGGGCGTAGCGCACCGCCGCGTCCGTGCGGGCGGCCGTGGTGGCGCCGGGCAGCGGGTGCCGGCCGGTGAGGGCGAGGTGGGCGAGGACGCCGAAGGCCCAGACGTCCGCGCTGGGGCGGATCCGCATGCCGCGTACGCCGATGTCGGACCAGAGAAGGTCGGGCGGGGTGTAGTCGGGCGTGGTGAAGGCGGGGGAGTAGGCGTGGGTGCCCTCCAGTTCGGCGGCGCTGTTGAAGTCGGCGAGGCGGACCGTGCCGTCGTCCATGAGCAGGATGTTGGCCGGTTTGAGGTCGCCGTGCACCCAGCCGGCCCGGTGCAGCTGGGCCAGCCCCTCGCAGACCTGGACGAGCAGCGGCGACACGGAATCGGGCGCCGGACGCCGGGACAGCAGCGCGTCCAGTGAGCCGTGCGCCCGTTCCAGTACGAGGACGGTGGCGCCGTCGAGTTCGGGGTGGCCGGGATCGTCGACGACGAGAGCCTCGTACATGTGGATGAGGCGCGGCGAGCGCAGCCGCTTGAGCAGGTTCACTTCACGTTCGGCCAGGTCGCGCAGGTGGGCGAGCTGCCGTGGGGTGTGGGTGCCGGTGGGCAGGAACTTCAGGGCCGCCCGCTGCGGCGGTTCGCCGTCCTCGGAGGTGTTGCGGGCCGCGTAGACGGTGCCGAAGGCACCCGAGCCGATCGGCTCGCCGATCTCCCAGCGGCCGACGCGGTAGCCGGCGGGCACCTCGACGGCGTACGGCCGGCCGGTCACGCCGCCGCCTCGCAGGGGACGGGGGTGAGCAGGTCCAGGTCGTCCTCCCCTACGAGGTCGAAGCGGAGCGCGAGCGAGATCAGGAACTCCTTCTTGCCGTCCGGTGGCACCACGATGACGCTGTACATGGAGTTCCCCCTTCTCCGTGACTCCGTGACGCGCTGTGTCGAACTGAGTGAAGCACTCCAGGCGTTGGGGCGGCAGGCCGGGGTGAACGGGGCATCCGACCCTGTGGCGACACCTGGGGATGGTGGCGTGGATCCGGGGCGAGCGGTACCTGGAACTTTGCAGGGTCGAGGAGCAGGGCGTTGTTCCCGGTCGCCCGGTGGGTGGCGGACGGACCGTTCAGAGCATGGCCGGAAACGCCGGTGGAGACCCACAGCGTTCCGTCCGCGCCGAACCAGAGCCCCTTGGGCGCGGCGAACGCGCCGTCGTCGGACAGAGCGGGGGCGTCCGTCCTACGGCCACGACCCGGACCTCCCGCTGACCTCACGTGCGTACCCGCGAGTTCGCCCCGAACCCGGGCGCGGCGGAATGGCGCATACCCGGGTACAGAGTCCCTCCCTCCGCTGGAAGGGTGTGCCGCCTGTCGGCTCTCTCAACCGGCCCTTGGAGGTTCAGTCATGCGGAGCAGATCACGTCGATTCGCCGCCGTCGTCGCGGTGTTGGCCGTCGCACTCGGTACGGGTGCTGTCGGGAGTGCCGCCGCGGCCGAGGCGGGCGCGGAAGCCGTCGCCTGCCCCAAGGGGTACGTGTGTCTCCTGCCCCAGTTCGGTAGCGGCCAGCCGGTGCTGGTGAAGGAGGGGGACACGGCCAAGTTCTCTCCCGCGCTGACGGTCACGGAAGTCACCAACGCCACGAGCGTGGCGTACTGCGTGGGCGGCAACCTGAACTACCCGCTCGGACCCGGCCGGACACAGACCGGGGTCAGCCAGGTGAACACCGTGGAGCCGTCGAAGAGCGGCTTCTGCCTGCTGTGAACCGGTGAGCTCGGACGGCGGGCCGCTGTCATTGTGCCGCGAGGCGAGTTCAGGCCGAACTGCGCAGCGCTCCCCAGGTGTTGGGGCCCACCTGCCCGTCGACTTCCAGCCCCTTGTCGCTCTGGAAGAGCCTGACCGCCGACACGGTGTCCGCGCCGAACTGGCCGTCCACGCCCGCGCCGCCGACGCTGTACCCGCGCTTGGACAGCATGCACTGCACCTGTACGACGCGCTGGCCCTTGTCGCCGGCCTGCGTGAGCTGGGTGCCGGAGTAGTACGTGCACTGGGAGATCCACGGGGGAGCGGCCGGCTTGGTGGCGGTCCTGGTCGGGGCCGGGGTGCTGCCGCCGTTGCCACCGCCCCCGCCGTTGCCGCCGGCCGCGGTGGTCTCCGCCTGGGTGGGCGAGGCCTGCCCACCGCCCTGGCCGCCGGCGGCTCCGGCTCCGGAGGCATCGTCATCGCTTCCCCCGTCCTTGTCCTCCTTCTCCTTCTGCTTCCCCTTCTCGGGGGAAGTGGAGGGAGAGGCCGAGCGGGAGGAGCTGGGTGACGGCGAGGTCTCCGTCCCTTCCTTCTCCTGCTGGGAGGCGGTGGCTTCGGTGGTCGGTGCGGGGGACGCGGTGCCGGCCGAGTCCGGTCGGGTGAGCAGAAAGGCGCTCACGGCGACGGCGCACACGGCGAGCACCGCGGCGACGACCAGGTACGGCTTCCGCCTGCCGCGCCTGGCGGGCGGATTGTACTGGCCGCCCTGGCCGCCCTGACCGCCCGGCGGTGTCGGCGGGCCGTACGAGTTCGGTGGCGTCGGGGGACCGTACGAGTTCGGTGGCGTCGGGGGTCCGAAGCCGGGGCCCGGGACGGGGGACGCCACGCGCTGGGTGGGCGTGCGGAAGTGGCCCGTCTGCTCGGTGGAGGCGTGCCCCAGCACTTCGTGGGCCTGACTCCGGGTGACCAGACGGGAGTTGAGGGGTTCCTGCCACGACGGCACACGCGACGCACGGGTACGGGCGTGTGCCTCGGCCGCGTCGATCAGCTGGCGTGGCGTGGGCCGCCCGGCCGGGTCCTTGGACAGGCAGGCGAGGAGCAGCGCGGCCAGCGGGGGATCCGCCTCCGCGAGCTCGTCCATGATCTCGGGTTTCGGCTCCTCGAAGGCGACCCGGTGCATGACGTCGACACCGGTGCCGTCGCCGAACGGGGCGCGCGCCGTGGCCGCGTAGACGAGTGTGCTCGCGAGCGAGAACACGTCGGAGGCGGTGTCGCACTCGCCCTCCCGGAGGTATTCGGGGGACATGAAGGCGGGGGTGCCGACCCGGTTGCCGGTGGTGGTGATCGCGCTGCTGTCGGCGGCCTGCGAGATGCCGAAGTCGATCACGTGCGCGCCCTGCAGGGACAGGATCACGTTGGACGGCTTGAGGTCGCGGTGCACGATTCCGGCGGCGGCCAGTGCCGACAGGGCCTGCCCGAGTTCGCCCACCAGCCGCCACACGCCCGCCGGTTCGAGCCCGCCGCACTCACGGGTGGCCTCCGCGAGGTTGAGGCCGGGCACGTACTGCGTGGCCATCCACAGCAAATCGTCCTGGAACCCGGTGCCCAGCAGTCGAGGCGCGTGCGGCGTACGCACCTGGGCGTGCACGGACGCCTCGCGCTCGAACCGCCGCCGGAACTCGGCGTCCTCGGCGTACTCGGGCCGGATCACCTTCACCGCGGCGAGCCCCGGGGCGTCGTCGGCGGGCCGAGCCAGATAGACCCGGCCCATCCCGCCGCTGCCGAGCAGCCCGAGCGGTGCGTACGGTCCGATGTGCGCCGGATCCGTGGACTTCAGCCGGGTCGCCCCGGCCTGCTCCAGCGCGGCGTCGCCGGACGCCGGAGAGTACGGCGACGGCGTGGGCCGCTGGTCTGACATGGATCCCCCGATGGGCTGCTCTGCCGCAGCCGTTCTTTCACAAGTCGCTGTTCCGCCACCCCAGTCGGCACGAGGCTATCGCGGGTCCCGTGTGTCCCGCCGCCGTCTCGGGCCAACGGCGGCTCTGCGTCGAGTTGTTGCCTCGCGACCGGGCAAGCGGAGGCGAGTACTCGCCTCCGCTCGGTGCCGCGTACCCCTACAGCGGTGCCATGCTGATTCAGTGGGCGAGGTCGGCCTTGAACGTGTTGGTGGCGTAGTCCATGGAGACGCTGTACCTGGTGCCGTCCCTGACGTCACTGGCGATCACACGCCACTCGTCCAGGTCCGACTTGTAGAACTCCTTCCAGCTGTTGCAGGTCGTGCCGCCGGAGGACGGGTGGAAGCACACCCGCACCGCCAGCATGCCGGCGTTGCCCCAGGTGGTGAACCTCAGGTTGATGTCGTTGCACCGTGAGGTGGTGGTGTAGGGGCCGAAGCGGTGCTCGGACTGGTCCGATCCCATGTTGAAGGTCTTGCTGACCGCGCCCCCCTTGCAGGTCGCGGCCGCCGCGGTCGACGCGGTGCCGACCGTGAGCGCGCCGGCTGCCAGGACCAGTCCACCCGCGACCGCCGTAAGTCGCTTCGCCGTCGTCCTCATATGCCGTTCTCCTACGGGTCGATGTGGGGAGTTTCAGCACGAAGGCCGCAGCTGTGGCGTCAAGGCATGCGGAATGACGTGCTGCGGTTGTGGTGTCTCGTTCCCCGTGGGTCGTTCGTGTCAGGTCTCACTGTGCGGAGGCCGTGCGGCGAGCGGTACCTGAAATGTTTCAGGTATGCGGTGCGGAACCGCAGGTGCCGTTCCCCGTCCGCGACTCATTCCGTGGCGCGCAGCGCCCGCCATGTCTTCGGCCCGACCGTTCCGTCCGTGTCCAGTCCGGCCCGTTTCTGGAAGGTCAGGACGGCCGCGTGGGTCAGGGGCCCGAAGTCGCCGTCCGTCTCTCCGACTGCGGTGATGCCGTGGCGGTATTTGAGCAGGCACTGCAGCTCTTCGACCTGGCTGCCCCCGTCGCCCTGTTTGACGGTGAAGTCCCACGTGCCGCTCTTGCCCGCGTGGTACCACGTGCCGTGGGTGCTGTCCTTGTGCAGGACGGGCTTCTCGCAGGTCGGCGGCGCCGCGGTCGCCGGGTCCGAGTCCCGCAGGGCGTACGTCGTCGCCGTCGCCGCGCCCAGGACCAACGCCGTGAACACGGCCGCCAGGACCGCGGGGTGCGGTCGGCGGCGGGGCCGCAGCCGGGGCAGGCGGGGTGAGCGGTCGGCCCCGGCGGTCTGTTCCACCCGGCGCAGGAGCGCGGTCATGTCGGCGGCGAGGGCGGCGCGTTCCTCGTGGGTGCGGGCGAGGCAGTCGGTGATGATCTCCCGCCAGGGATCGGGGAGTTCGGGGGACAGGCGCAGTTCCTCGGCGCCGCGCGCGTACCGGACCGCGGCGTCGCGACGGGCCTCGGCCGTGCCGCCGGGCAGGGGCAGGGAGCCGGTCAGGACGAGGTGGGCGAGGACGCCGAAGGCCCAGAGGTCGGCGGTGGGGCGGATCCGCTGGCCGCGTTCGTCGATCTCGGCCCAGAGGAGTTCGGGCGGGGTGTAGTCGGGGGTGGAGAAGGCCGGGGAGTAGGCATGGGTGCCTTCGAGTTCCGCGGCCAGGTTGAAGTCGGCGAGGCGGACCGAACCGTCCTTGAGCAGGAGGACGTTGGCCGGTTTGAGGTCGGCGTGTACCCAGCCCGCGTGGTGCAGCTGGGCAAGCCCCTCGCAGACCTGGGCGAGCAGCGCGGGGCCGGACTCCGGTTTCGGTGAGCGGGCCAGCAGGGTGTCCAGGGAGCCTTCGGCCCGTTCCAGTACGAGGACGGTGGCGCCGTCGAGTTCGGGGTGGTCCGGGTCGTCGACCGTCAGGGCCTCGTACATCCGGATCAGCCGTGGCGATTGCAGCCGGCGCAGCAGGTCGACTTCGCGCTCGGCGAGTTCGCGCAGGTGGTGCAGTTGGCGCGGGGTGCGGGTGCCGGTCGGCAGGAACTTCAGCGCGGCTGTCTGCGGCAGTTCACCGTGGTCCGCGTAGCCCGTGTGGCCTGCGTGGTCCGGCTGGGCCGTGCCGTGCCCGGTGTTCCTGGCCGCGTAGACGCTGCCGAACGCGCCGGACGCGAGGGGTTCCCGTACCTCCCAGGAGCCGACGCGGTAGCCCTTCGGCACGCGGACGGCGAAATCGCGCCCGTTCACCGGGGGAACCCGCTCGGGGCGGGGGTGAGCGCGACGAGATCGGCCTCGCGTACGAGGTCGAAGCGGAGGGCGAGGGAGACCAGGGTCTCCTTCTTGCCGTTGAGGCGCTGACCGGATTCGGCGGTGTCCGGGTCGGGGCGCAGCCGCAGCTTCACCGTCAGGTAGTCGATGTTCCAGTACACGGAGGAGCGGTTCGCGGCGGGCCAGGTGGGCCGCAGGCGTTCCACGAGCTGGTCGACGGTGGGGAGCGGCGCGTGCGGTTCGCCGCGCAGCCGGGGCTCGCACAGGGCGGTCAGGACGGCGAAGTAGCGCTTGGCACGGTCGAGAGCGAATGCCTGGGCCGTGGTGGCGCCGGAGAGGCCGGGACCGTCGGCGCTGCGGTAGGTGTGGCGGGGTGCCCACACGTCGAAGCTGAGCAGTTCACCCGCGGCGGGCAGCACCACGCGGGAGAACTCGAAGGACACGGGTGCGTCCAGGCGGCCCGGCGCGACCTTGATGTGTTCGCCCGCGCCCTCCGGATTCTCCACCACATAGGTCTGGTCCTGGCTGAGGTTGCTCAGGATCCAGAAGGCGCGGTGGGCGGTGATCTCACCGGCGACCCGGGACACCCCGTCGTGGGCGATCGTCAGACCGCCCTCCGGCGCGGTTCTGCCGAAGACGAGCTTCTCGCCCGCCGAGAGTCTGATCTGGTCGCTTGATTCGACGGCACGGCTGCGGCTCCGCGGGTGCGGTGGCACGACGATGACGCTGTACATGGAGTCGTCCCCCTCCTCCTGACCTGATGAGAGTCAGGGTAAGAGGAGTTACCGGGGGCTTGTCCCGTCGGCGCGACGGGGCGCGGCCCGGTGGCTGAGACCACCATGAAGTCCGTCTAGTTGCTTCACCATATGTTCGCCGGAAAATCACCGAAGATCCGGGGCGGCCCCGACCCCTCCCCCGTGGAGGTCAGGGCCGTCCCGGCATCGCCCCTCGACTCAGGGGCGTGCTCGGCGAGGCCTGCTCAGCAAGGCCGCAGCGAGTAGATCGGGTCCCAGGTGGCGCGCCCCGCCTGGTAGGCCGTCGAGTTCCACCGCTCGCTGCCGTCCTTGTTGTAGAAGCGGGCGACCGTGCCGGGTGTCTGGTTGTTGACGAAGTCGCCGTCGCCCCACCAGTTGGAGACGGTCCACGTCTGGCACTTGTAGTAGTTGAAGATGGTGCCGCGGACGTTCATGCACAGGTAGCCGTAGGAACAGTTGAGGGCGGCGGCCCTGGTGCTGTTCTTCGCGCCGTCGGGGAGCACGGTGACGTCGAGGCCGTCGTACTTGACCTCGGTGGCGGAGACCTGCCGGCCCCCGGGCTGCCCGGCGAGGACCTTGTCGACGCGCTGCTGGAGCTCGGTCGCCTGGGACGCGGAGAGTCCGGAGGCCAGCGCCTGGGCCCGGAAGTCGGGCTGGGCGGGTGCGGCGGAGGCCGCGACCGTCGACCCGGCCAGGACGGCGGTCGCCGCGAAGAGCAGTGCGACGGGCTTCTTGATGTTCACTGTCGTTCCCCCATGAACACTCGGTGGTCACCCCGCTACGGCGGAGTGGTCTCACCGTCCCAGGGGCCCGGGACCGCCGGTACCTGTGAACTCACAGGGTCACTTCCTCCCCGGTGGCGTGTACTCCTTGAGGTAGTGGGCGACGCGGTCGGCGTAGTCGCGGTACTGCGGGGGAACGCCGCCCGCGTCGTTCACTTTCTCGTACGACGTCCGGTACGCGGCCGCGATCAGCACCCGGCGGTCGCCGCCCAGTCCGGAGTCCAGGCGGGGTGCGACCCAGCACAGGTACCGGCTCATGGCCGGGATCGACTCGGCGGGCGTGAAGGGGGGCTTGGGGATCGCCTCGGGGGTGGTGCCGTCGGAACGGATCCAGAAACGCAGCACGCGCGGGGTCCAGCGGGCGATGCCGTACTCGTCCAGGGCGGGGTCGGACAGGGCCGGGTCGAAGTCGCTCTCCACCTTCAGCATGGCGGCGAGGAGAGCCGGCGTGACGTCCTCCTGTACGCAGTCGTGCGCGGAGTCGACGATCAGCGGCCGGTAGGCGGCCGGGACGCCCTTGCCGGTACGGAGTTCGCCGGCGCCGTACGTGGCCTGGACGACCTTCCCGGTCCCGGCGGTGCTCCCGCCGTCCTTGCCGTCCTTGCCGTCGTCCGGAGCGCCGCCCGCCCAGCCGCTGATGCCGTAGCCGAGGGCCGTGACGGCGACGGTGGCGGCCGCGGCGCCCAGGATCACCGCCGAGCGGCGTCTGCGCCGGGGGAACAGGCGGAGCACGCGGGGGGACCGGCCGGTGTCGGCCGCCGCCTCCACCTGCCGCAGCAGGGCCTCACCGGAGATCCGTTCCGTGTGGGTACGGGCCAGACACCCCCGCACGATCTCCCGCCAGCCGTCCGGGAGTTCGGGGGACAGCCGCAGCTCGTCGGTGCCGCGCGCGTAACGCACCGCCGCGTCCCGGCGGGCCGAGGGCGTGCCGCCTGGCAGCGGGAACGTGTCCGTGAGGACGAGGTGGGCGAGGACGCCGAAGGCCCAGATGTCGGCGGAGGGCCTGATCTGCCGGCCGCGCTCGCCGATGTCGGACCAGAGGAGTTCGGGTGGCGTGTAGTCGGGGGTGGAGAAGGCGGGCGTGTAGGCGTGGGTGCCCTCCAGTTCGGCGGCCATGTTGAAGTCGGCGAGGCGGGCGGAGCCGTCCTCCATCAGCAGGACGTTGGCGGGTTTGAGGTCGCCGTGCACCCAGCCCGCCCGGTGCAGCTGGGCCAGTCCCTCGCAGATCTGCGCCAGCAGGGCGGGCCCGTGCGGCGGGCGCGGAGTCCGGCTCAGGAGTGCGGCCAGCGAGCCTGCCGCCTTCTCCAGTACGAGGACGGTGGCGCCGTCGAGGCCGGGTTGGTCCGGGTCGTCCACCGTGAGGGTCTCGTACATGCGGATGAGCCGCGGGCGCCTGAGCCGGCGGTGCAACCGGACCTCGCGCTCGGCGAGTTCGCGCAGATGGGCCAGCTGGCGGGGGGTGCCCGTGCCGGTGGGCAGGAACTTCAGCGCGGCGTGCTTCGGGAACTCCGCCGCGCCCTCCCGCGGTTGCGTGCGACGGGCTTCGTACACGCTCCCGAACGCGCCCGTGGCGATCGGGTCCCGCACCTCCCAGGACCCCACCCGGTACCCCTTGGGCACCGAGACCGCGTACCCCTCCGTCACCGCGCCGCCCGGCTCGCCGGCGCCGTCAGGACGACCAGGTCGTCCTCCCGTACGAGATCGAAGCGGAGCGCCAGGGACACCAGCGACTCCTTCTTGCCGTTGAGCCGCGGGCCGGTGTCCGCCAGCTCGGGGCTCGGCTTGAGGCGCAGCTTCACGGCGAGGTAGTCGATGTTCCACTGGACCGAGGTCCGGGACGCGGCAGGCCAGTTGGGGCGCAGCCGCTCCACCACCTGGTCGACGGTGGGCAGCGCGGCGTGCGGTTCGCCGCGCAGGCGGGACTCGCACAGGGCGGCCAGGACCGCGAAGTACCGCTTCGTGCGGTCGACGGAGAACGCGGGCGTGGTGGTGGCGCCGTCGAGTCCGCCGGGGGAGCGCAGGTAGTCGTGGCGGGGCGCCCACACCTCGATGGGCAGCAGGTCGCCCGCCGCCGGGAGGACGATCCGGGAGAACTCGAAGGGCACCGGCGCGTCCAGGCGGCCCGGTCCGACCTTGATGTGCTCGCCCGCGCCCTCCGGGTTCTCCACGACGTACGTCTGACGTGCCGAGAGGTTGCTCAGTATCCAGAAGGCGCCGTGCGCGGTGATCTCCCCGGCCTTCCGGGAGACGCCCTCGTGTGCGATCGCAAGCCCGTTGTCCGCCTCGGAGCGGCCGAAGGCGAGACGCTCGCCGGGCGCGAGCCGGATCTGGGGGTCGGTGTGCCGGTCGTTGTGCTCGTCCTCCGTGGTCGGCGGAGGTACCACGATGATGCTGTACAAGGCCGTTCTCCCCGTCCCGCTCCCCGTCCTGTGCCCAGCTACGGGATCAGGGTAGGGCGATGCGGCAGGGCCGTGTTCCCCTGGACGAGGGGAAACACGGCCCCAGGCGGGAATGGCGTGAACTTGCCGTTCCGGGACTCAGTAACGCGGGCGGTTGAACCACGCGGAGGCGGCGCCGTTCACCATCGAGGCGAGGATGATGCCGGCCATGGCGAGTGAGATGAGCCCGCCGAAGGTGACCGAGCCGCCCTGACCGCTGACCGTGTTGACGAGGCCGCCGAGGATCATCAGCCCCGCGTACACGATCGTGGTGATGCGGATGCCGCTGCCGCCGGTCCTGAACTTGACGCCCAGGAAGATGGAGAGGGCGCCCATCCCCACCATGAGCGCGGCGAGCAGGAAGCCGAGTCCGGCGAGCATGTCGGTGTCGTCACCGCTGCCGACGCCGTTCGACACGTCCTGTGCCGCGCCGAAGGCGATGCCGGCGATGACCCCGAACAGGATCTGGAAGCCGGACAGGATGAACAGCAGGACGCGCGAGGTCTTCATCAGACCCGGCATCTCCATGGGCAGCTGGTTGCCGCCCGGGTGGCCGGGGTAACCGGGGTACGCCTGCTGCTGCGGGTAGCCGTAGCCGGGCTGCTGCGGCGGGACGCCCTGCGGGTAGCCGTAGACGGGCTGGCCCTGGGGAGGCTGGGGCGGGTAACCGGGCTGCTGATAGCCGGGCTGCTGGCCCTGCGGCTGCCCGTAGGGGTTGTTCGGGTCGCCAAAACTCATGGCGTCTTTCCTCCGTTGTGGCGTCAAGTGCGGGGACGACGCGGCACATCGCGGAGGAAGGTTCTACAGATGCGGTTCGTCCCCCCGGTACTGTCCGCGGCACTGTGCCGCTCATCGTCCTCAAGGCGTCACTTCTTTGTCCAGCCGGATACCGAGTGTGTTGTGCAAGTGCAACCCCACCGGTCAGGGACGTCGGCCGCAGGGGGCCGGATTGGAACCCGGGCCCGGTCATCCGCGAGGATGGGCACATGACCGCCCAGATTCTCGATGGCAAGGCCACCGCAGCCGCGATCAAGTCCGATCTGACCGTCCGCGTGGCGGCCCTGAGGGAGAAGGGCATCACGCCCGGCCTCGGTACCGTCCTGGTGGGCGAGGACCCCGGCAGCCAGAAGTACGTCGCGGGCAAGCACCGCGACTGCGCGCAGGTGGGCATCGCTTCCATCCAGCGCGAACTGCCCGCGACCGCCACGCAGGAGGAGATCGAGGCGGTCGTCCGCGAGCTCAACGAGGACCCGGCCTGCACCGGCTACATCGTCCAGCTGCCGCTCCCCAAGGGCATCGACGAGAACCGCGTCCTGGAGCTGATGGACCCGGACAAGGACGCGGACGGCCTGCACCCGATGAACCTCGGGCGCCTCGTCCTGAACGAGCCGGCCCCGCTGCCCTGCACCCCCAACGGCGTCCTGACCCTGCTGCGCCAGTACGGTGTGGAGATCAAGGGCGCCGAGGTGGTGGTCGTCGGCCGTGGCGTGACCATCGGCCGCTCGATGCCGCTGCTGCTCACCCGCCGCTCCGAGAACGCGACCGTGACGCAGTGCCACACCGGCACGCGCGACCTGTCCGCCCACCTGAAGCGCGCCGACATCATCGTCGCCGCGGCCGGCTCCGCGCACCTGATCCGCCCCGAGGACGTCAAGCCGGGAGCCGCCGTCCTCGACGTCGGTGTCTCGCGCAGCGCCGAGGGCAAGATCGTGGGCGACGTCCACCCGGGCGTGGCCGAGGTCGCCGCGTGGATCTCCCCGAACCCCGGCGGGGTGGGCCCGATGACCCGCGCCCAGCTCCTCGTCAACGTGGTCGAGGCGGCGGAACGCAGTGCCGGCTGAGGACGGGCCGGGCACACCGGCCGAACGGGACGTACCGGAGCGCGGTACGAAGCCGCAGGGCGCTCAGGGCGCCGCGGGCGCTCAGAGTGTGGAGGGGGCGGAGCTGAACGGGACGCCCGTGCGGGCCCCGAAGCCGTCCGGCACCGAGCCGCGCGCCGAGGAGCGGTCCCAGGACGGCGGCGCACCCACTGCCGCCGCCTCGCCGGACGCCGAGCCCACCGCGCCCGCCGCCGCCCGCCAGGCACAGGACGGCGAACCGGCGGCCGACGCGGCACAGGACGGCGGACGTGAGGCCGAGGCCCTCGCGGCGCAGGACGGCGAACCCACCGCTGAGGACGCCGTCAGCGCGATCGGGCCCGATGGACGGGCCCGGCGCGTCACCCGGCGTTTTCCGCTCTTCACACGGGACACCGCGCGTCCCGAGGGAGGCGGCCGGGCGGCTGCCCGGGACGCCCCCGCGCCCGCCCGGCAGTGGCCGATCCTCACCGTCACGGCGACCGTCGGACTCGGTCTGCTGCTGACCGCGCTCGACGTCTTCCGGGTCGGCACCCTGCTGATCGGTGCCGCGCTGCTCGCGGGCGGCGCCATGCGCTGGATGCTGCCCGACGTCGGCATGCTCGCCGTCCGCTCCCGGTTCACGGACCTCGTCACGTACGGCGTCCTGGGTGTCACCATCGTGCTGCTCGCGATGATGGCGCAGCCCCAGCCGTGGCTGGTGATCCCGTTCCTGGACGACACCCTGCACTTCACGATCAGGACGTAGGACCGGCCTGGACCGACCCGGCCGAGAGCAGCGCCCGTCCACTCCCCCGAGCGAGGACGGGCGCCGCCTGACACCAAGGGTCATGGACGTGCCAACGGTGGTTCAACAGCTGTCAGTTCGCTGTGGCACGGAGGTGACAGTTCCGATACCTCGTACGCGCCCGTCCGCCACGTATCCGGCGGGAACCAATCCGCAGCTCGCCACCGTCACCCGGCACAGCGGGTGACGCGAGGAGGGCAGCGATGGGCGCCTGGCAGCCGCTGCCTGCGGATCTTCCGCCGGAGGTACGGCATTTCGTCGAGCAGCTGCGGCTGCTCAAGGACCGCACGGGGCTCAGCCTGGTCGCCCTGGGCGCGCGCACCGCGTACAGCAAGTCCTCCTGGCAGCGGTATCTCAACGCGAGCCAGCCCCCGCCCCGGCAGGCCGTCGTCGCCCTGTGCCGGGTCGCGGGGGTGGACGCCGAGCGGTTCGGCGTGCGCTGGGAGCTGGCGGTGCGGGTGTGGCCGCGTACGGCGGCTCCGGATCCGGTGCCGGCTCCCGCGTGGGCGCCCGCCGTCACGGGCGCGAGCGGGACGAAGGAACCGGAGAGGGACGCGGCGCCGGAGAGTGCGCCGGAGCACGCTCGGGGCAGCCCCGCCCGGACCTCCACACCGCGCCTGCTGCTCTACGCCCTGATGCTCGCTCTGCTCGTCCTCGCCCTGCTGCTGATCGCGGTGATCGGGGCCGGCACCCTGTCGTGATCACCTGTCGTGATCACCCTCTTGAGTGAGGCCCCGGTCCGTCGCGTGCGGGAGCTCAGCCGCTCCAGTTGTACGCCGCGACCCTCCACCGCCTGTCGATCTTGACGTAGTACTTCCCGTCCAGTCGCTTGAAGGTGACGTCGTACCGATACCCGCTGTATGTCACGTTTCCGTTGCGGTACGGGCCGTCCAGGGCGTCGTCGGCGAGGCCGAACGTCTCCCCGTCGACGATGCCGTCGACGTTCTCCAGCTCGTCGTCGTCCTGGCTCTCCTGCCACCACTTGGTGGCCGCCCTGGTCTTCCAGCCGAACGAGCCGTCGATGTCGTACTTGGTGAAGGTGTGCCGCCTGCCGTTGCCGTCCCGCCACTTGGCGCCGTCCGCGTACAGGATGGTCTGCCACAGCCGCGTCGCGTTGCTCTCCGCGTGCCTCCTGACGGAGAGAGTGCCCTCGTCGCCCCAGTCGTTGTACGCGGCACCGCGTCCGTCGACGACGTGCGGACCCGCGGCGGACGCGGTGAGCGGAGTGCTCATCCCGAAGGCGAGTCCCGCGGTGGCCGTCACGGTGACGGCGGAGAGCAGTCGGCGGTTCGGCCTGCCCCTGGTGTGCATGTGATCCCCCTGAAGACGCGAGTGACGCACGAGGTCGTACATGTGTTCCTGACGTGTCGATGTGTTGACAAGTTCGAGGATTTACGTCGATCACCCGCGACACCAGGGTTAACGTGTGCAATCGGGACGCTCCGGGACGTCCCGTGCGCTGGCCAGGGGATGCTGCCGACCGGGAGGGAAGTCGGTGGGACACTGGACCGCAGACCAGCGGGCGTGCAACGGTGCATGCCCACAGGCCCGACTGCTCCCGTGCGCCCCCACCCCGGGAACTGAGATCCTTACTGGGCGCATCCCTATGGGTAGCCAGAACGGGGACTCGGCAGAGGGCGTTACGCGCGGGGAAAGTCAGCACGTACGGGGGGAAGAGGGGGGTAGCAATGCCTCGTTGGAGGGCCTTGCCGGATGAACTCGATCCGCAGGTCAGGGAGTTCGCCAGTCAGCTGCGTCGGCTTGTCGACCGCAGCGGACTGAGCATCGCCGCTGTGGCCGACCGCACCGGTTACAGCAAGACGTCCTGGGAGCGGTATCTGAACGGCCGGCTGCTCGCGCCGAAGGGCGCGATCGTGGCACTGGCCGAGGTGACCGGGACAAATCCCGTCCATCTGACAACGATGTGGGAGCTGGCCGAGCGGGCATGGAGCCGCTCGGAGATGCGCCACGACATGACCATGCAGGCGATCCAGATCTCCCAGGCGCGTGCCGCGCTCGGGGAGTTCGGGCCGACACCTGCCAAGGGGGGACGGAACGGGAAGCAGGCGGGTGCGGGGGGCAGTGCGAAGGCGGCTCCCAAGCCCGGCGTCGCGGGGCCGGCCGGGGTGGCACCCACGGTGCCGCCGCAGAGTCCGGCGCCGGGGGAGGAGCGCAGGCCGTACGGGAGCGGTACACCGGGCGGTGCCTCGTCCGGGGCGGGTGCCGGGGCCGGTAACGGCTCTGGCGCCGGTCCTGGCGCCGGCCGCGGCGCGGGTTCGCGCGCCGGAGGCGGTGGGGGATGGGGCGCTGTCGCCACGCCCTCGGGGCCGTCCGCGGCGTCCGGCGGCTCCGGGTTGTCCGGGGTGTCCGGGGCTGCGGGTGTCGGTCCCGGCACCGGTGCGGGTGCGGGTGCGTCCGGATATTCGGGGGCGTCAGGCTCGGGCGGCTCTTCGGGCTCCGGCCCGGCGGGTTCGTTCGGACCGTCCGGTCTGTCCGGCTCGGCCGGGGGTCCGCCCCAGGACGCGCGGCCGCCGCAGCACGGCGGTTCGCCCGACGGGCAGCTGCGGAAGCGGCGGTTCACGATGTTCCTCGCCGGTGTGGTGGGCGCGCTCGTGGTGATAGCCGCGGCCGTGTTCCTCACCAGCTCCGGCGGCGACTCGCAGGCCGAGACGCCGCCCAAGACGCCGGCGACCTCGGCCGACGCGAACACCGACCTGCCGGAGGGCGTGGAGTGCGCCGGTGCGGACTGCGTCGGCAAGGACGCGGAGACCATGGGCTGCAGCGGCGACCTGGCGAACACCGCGACCAGCGTCACCGTCGGCACGACCCTCGTCGAGGTCCGCTACAGCAAGACCTGCGGCGCCGCCTGGGCCCGCATCACGCAGGCCGCGCAGGGTGACGAGGTCGAGGTGAGCGTGGGCGGCGGCAAGGCCAAGCAGACCGGTTCGGTCTCGACGGCCGGCGACACCACCGCGTACACCCCCATGGTGGCCGTGAAGGACGCCGGCGAAGCCACTGCCTGCGCCACGCTGAAGTCGGGGCAGGAGGGCTGCACGCAGTAGCCACCGCTGATACGGATTGGCTGCCCGCGCCAGCCTGGGCACCCGATCCGTACGGACGCCCGAGCCGACTGAGCCGGGCGCCCGACCCCGCGTGAAACGGGCGCCCGGCTCCATTCGAGCCGGGCGCCCGGTCTTGTCTCCGGGGGTACCCGGTCCTGTGCCGGGCGGGTTCCTGGTCCTGCCTCCGGCGGGGACAGGGTTCGGGGCTGATGGACTTCCGGTCTCGTGCCGGGCAGGCGTCCGGTCTTGGGCCGGGCGGGGACCGGGTCTTGGGTCGGGCGGGGACTCGGCCCGGGCCGGGGGGCGTCCGGTCGTGTGTCGGGCGGGGACTCGGCTCCGGGCCGGGCGGGGACCGGGTCTTGGGCCGGGCGGGGACTCGGCCCGGGCCGGGGGGCGTCCGGTCCTGTGTCGGGCGGGGACCCGGTCGCGGGCCCGGCGGGCGCCAGTCCGGCTCTGGTGGGCGTCAGCCTTGACTCCGGCGGGCACCGGCCATGGCCCGGCGGGTGTCGGGGGTTTTCATGGCGGGTGCCCGGCGTCTTCGGCCCGCTCGCCCCGCCGGCCAGGCGCTCCGCACCGTCCGGACCGGGTCCCGGGACCGCTCGGGCAACTAATCGCCGTACAGGGGGAATGCCTTTCGCGCTCCGGGGCAGGCGGAAAGTACCCCCACGGGAGTCCGGCGCCGTCCGGGAGGAGTCACACCCCCTCCCGGCCCCCGGCACCCCCACCCGGCGGCCGCCGTCCCCCTCTCCCGGACCGGCGGCCGCCACCCCGTGGCACGGGAAGAGCCCTGCGGAGCGAGGTACCCGGGTCTGTGGGGTGGGCCACATCGGACCCGGCCGTCCGGGATCCCGGATGCGCGATAGCCTGACCGCTGGATCTCTCTTGACGCCGAGAGATCGATCATCGGTACCGGTGATCGATCATCGTCGCGGCAACGGAAATCCCGTACCCCGGGGCAGGGACGCCCCACCGTCAGCTGTCATACGGAGAACGCCATGACCCGCACTCCCGTGAACGTCACCGTCACCGGCGCGGCCGGCCAGATCGGTTACGCCCTGCTCTTCCGCATCGCCTCCGGCCAGCTGCTCGGCGCGGACGTGCCGGTCAAACTGCGCCTCCTGGAGATCACGCCGGCGCTGAAGGCCGCCGAGGGCACCGCCATGGAGCTCGACGACTGCGCCTTCCCGCTCCTGGCCGGGATCGACATCACCGACGACCCGAACGTCGCCTTCGCCGGCACGAACGTCGGTCTGCTCGTCGGCGCCCGCCCCCGCACCAAGGGCATGGAGCGCGGTGACCTCCTGGAGGCCAACGGCGGCATCTTCAAGCCCCAGGGCAAGGCGATCAACGACAACGCCGCGGACGACGTCAAGATCCTCGTCGTCGGCAACCCGGCCAACACGAACGCCCTGATCGCCCAGGCCGCCGCCCCGGACGTACCGGCCGAGCGCTTCACCGCGATGACCCGCCTCGACCACAACCGCGCGCTGACGCAGCTCGCGAAGAAGACCGGCTCGACGGTCGCGGACATCAAGCGCCTCACCATCTGGGGCAACCACTCCGCCACCCAGTACCCCGACATCTTCCACGCCACGGTCGGCGGCAAGAACGCCGCCGAGACCGTGAACGACGAGAAGTGGCTGGCCGAGGAGTTCATCCCGACCGTCGCCAAGCGCGGCGCGGCGATCATCGAGGCCCGCGGCGCCTCCTCGGCCGCCTCGGCCGCGAACGCCGCCATCGACCACGTGTACACCTGGGTCAACGGCACGGCGGACGGCAACTGGACCTCCATGGGCATCCCGTCGGACGGTTCGTACGGCGTCCCGGAGGGCCTCATCTCCTCCTTCCCCGTCACCACGAAGGACGGCTCGTACGAGATCGTCCAGGGCCTCGACATCAACGAGTTCTCCCGCGCCCGCATCGACGCGTCGGTGAAGGAGCTGGAGGAGGAGCGCGAGGCGGTCCGCGGTCTCGGCCTGATCTAGCGCGGCCCCCAGCTCGACCGGGCCGGTCTGTCACGACCTGGCACGGACGACCTCGCACGGGACGACTTCACACGGGTTCCGCTCCGGTAACCGACCGGAGCGGAGCCCGTGTCTCTTTTGCCCCTACGGGTTTGCCGCTGCCGGTTTGCCCCTACCGGGTCGGCGGCCCGGTCACCCCCGACGTGTCAGCCGCTTCTCGAACCAGTGATCGGCGTAGACGTGATCCACGTACGCCGGGATCTCCGTGTACCCGCACGCCCGGTACATCGCCTGTGCCTCCGTGAGCGCCGCGTGCGTGTCGAGTCGTACGACCTCGAAACCGCGTGCGGCGGCCTCCCCCTCCAGCGCCGCGAGCAGCCGTCGGGCGAGTCCGAGGCGCCGGGCGTCCGGGTGCACCCACACATGCCGGATCTCGCCGACGCGGGGCTCCAGCCGGCGCAGCGCACCACAGCCCACCGGGCGGCTCTCCTCGTACGCGACGAAGAACGCGCCGGCGTCCCCGGACACCTCTTCGGGCCGTACGAGATCGGACGCGTCGAAGCCTTCCGGGAACCGTGCGTCGATATCGGCGGCGTACGCGTCCAGACAGGCCCGGGCGTCGGCGGAGGCGCCGGGGACGTGCTCGACGGTGATGCCGGCCAGCCGCAGCAGCCGCTCGGTGACGGCCAGGGCCTCCGTCAGCTGTGTGCGCTGGTCCGCGCTCAGGCTGCCGAGTAGACCGGCGGCGAGCGCGTTGGCCCGCCGCCGCTGTTCCTTCACCTCGACGCGGCCCGCCGGGGTCGGCTCGATCATGCGCAGCCGGTTGTCGTCCGGATGCACGCTCACCCGGACCATCCCCTGGGCCTCCAGCGTCTTCGCCATCCGGCTCAGATATCCGGCGTCGAGCCCGAGCCGGTTCCTGAGCTCGCGCAGCGGTACTCCGTCCCCGATGCCTGTGATGTCTGTGAGGTTCCCGATCTCGAACAGCAGACGTGCCTCGCCGAGCGGGCGGCCCTGGCCGAGGTAGTGGTCGTCGAGCGCCCCGATGCGGCGCGTGAAGTAGCGGTTGAAGCGGCGGAAGGCCGCCACGTGTTCCGTCGACACCGGCTCCATTCTTTGACTTTAGTCAAAGAACGAGGAGTCGGGAAGAGAACGAGGAGTCGGGAAGAGCGGGAAGACGTGAAGGGCTCGTGCGAGTCCCGGGTCGCGTGGTCCTCTCCTTGGTATTCCGGTTCCGCCGGTCCCACCCGCCCCTCTATGCTGATGGTTTGTCAAAAGTGCTGTGAACAAGGGTTTTTCCACGCATCGGGGGATCGGCGTGAGCACCGCATACGTGCCTCAGCAACCGCGGCAGACACCCGTCGGCGCACCACCGGCGGCCGCACCACCGCCCACTCCGCCGACTCCACCGCACGCCAGCGAGGCGACCCGGCTGCTGTGCGCGGGCACCTATCTGGACTCCGGTTACCGGGACCGGGTCATCGAACAGCTGCACCTCAACGAGCAGCGGATCGTGGCACCCTCGCTCGGCCTCGACGCGGCCCGCGTCCTCGCGCACGCCCTGCGGGCCCGGCGCCAGGAGCTGCTGTGGGCCGGAGCCGTCATCGGACTGTGGGTGGTGGGGCTGCCGCTGACCGGCGGCATGCTGGCCGGTTTCCTGATCCCCAGCCTGCTGCTCGCCCTCGCCGGCTGGATCCGGGGCCGGGACGCGGACGCGCCGGTGTACCGGCGGCTGCCCGCCTTCCTGCTCCGCTGGTGGGGCCGTATCACCTTCGCGATGTTCCTGGTCGTGACGCTCGTCGCGGCGTTCGGCGGCGGCTCGGACGACAGCTCGTCCGGCTCGTCCGGCTACGGCTCGTACGGCTATGACGACTCGTACGGCTACGGCGACAGCTCCGGCCCGTCCGACCTGCTGTTCCCGGACCCGGACGGGATCAGCGGCCTCGTCGAGCCCTGGCAGGCCTGGCTCACGCTCGGTGTGTTCGCGCTGATCGCGCTGTGCGTGGCCGCCCAACGGGCCCAGTTCGCCCGGACGATGGCCGGTGAACTGTCCCCGCAGCGCTTCCCGGACGCCGCCGCCGACCCCGCCGAGCAGGACGAGGGCCAGCGCTTCCAGCGGCTCAAGGGGCGCATCCGGCTGGAACAGCACGCGCCGCTGGTCATGTATCACGAGAGCCGTCCGTTCTGCGGCGCGGGCGAGGCCTACGAGACCTGGGTCCTCGCCGTCGAACTGCGCCCCGACGGCATGAAGAAGGAACAGCGGCCGCTCAGCAACCGCACGGTCCTGGAGACGGTCCGGCCGCTGCTCGAACAGCTGCGGCTGCCCGCCGAGTTCGCCGGTCACACCGTGCGCGACCGGCTGCGCTGGCTGGAGATCGACGAGTGCGTGTTCCTGCCCGCCGAGGGGCTGCGGCGGCGCGAGGAGGCGCCGTACACCCCGCACGCCTTCGAGGAGCACCGGGCGCGCGCGGTCGAGGAGGGCGCCGAGAAGCGCCGGCACTTCCTGCGCATCCGCGTCGGCGGCTGGGAGGAGGAGCTGGTCGTCACGGTCTTCGTACGCGTCCACACCCAGGGCCGCATGCTCATGCTGGAGATCGCCCCGCATGTGCTGCTGCCGGTGCGCGAGGACTTCAAGGACGCCGACCGCACGGCCCACACCTTCCGCAACAACAACGCGGTCGGCAAGGCGGCCTGGGCCGTCGCCCGGGTGCCCGGCTCCGCGGCCCGCTCCCTGGTCGCCCTCGGCAAGGGTCTCTGGTACGCGTGGCGGCTGCTGACCGGCGGACACTCGGGCGCCCTGCCCGACGGCCCCGCCCTGTCGGTACGGGAACTGGCCGCGATGCGGGCCGGTTCGCTCTTCCAGGAGATGGACGTCTCCCGCTACCTCAAGAGCGTGCAGGACCGCGTCGCGCACGGTGTGAAGACCGCGCTGGCCGAATCCGGTTACCAGACCGGCGAGTTCGCGCAGAAGATCGTGAACATCAGCGGCGGCGGCGTGAACATCGAGGGCGGCGTCGAGGGCAGCACCTTCGCCGTCGGCAGCCACGCCTCCGCGTCCTCCACCACGAATGCCCCGACCACCACGTCCACCACGACCGGCGGCGCCGCGCCGCAGAAGGGATCCGGCACCGATGGCAACGGATGAGCCGAACTTCAGCATCAACGGAGGCGTCTCGCACAGCACCTTCGCGGTCGGCAGTCACGCGCACGCCGAGAGCCACCACGGTACGGCCGGACAGCGCGACCAGGCCGCCGAGGAACTGCTGAAGGCGGTACGCGAACTGCGCGCCGACCTGACCCGGGTGCGCGCCGACGAACGGACGGCCGAGCTGGACGCCGCGCTCGCCGACACGGAGGACGAGATCACCCGCACCGGGCAGGCCGGTCCGACGCGCATGGAGCGGCTGCGGCAGCTGCTCGCGGACTCCCAGGCCCTGGTCGGCCTGCTCGCGTCGGCCGGAGCCGTGGCCGGTCTGGTGGGGATATGAGCGGGGAGACGAGAGGGACACCATGAGCGGGGGAGCGCGGTACTGGAACGAGGAGACCCAGCGCTGGGAGGACGACGACGGCACACGGAACGCGTCCGCCCCGCTCACTCCACCGCCACCGGTCCGCCCGGACTTCGCGCCGACGTGGAGCCCGGGCTCCGGGGAGGGGATGGCGGGCACCGACGCGTCGAGCACTGACCCGTCGAGCACTGACCCGCCGGGCACCGACCCGTCGAGCGCGGGTCCGCCGACGCGGCCCGAGGGAGGCGCAAGCGACCTTTCCTCGCACCCCTCGCACCCCCCGCACTCCTCGCCGCCCTCGGCCCCGTGGCCCCCGTCGGCGCCGTGGCCGAGCGGCGACGGCACCGGTGTCTCCTGGCCGCCCGCGGACCAGCTCACGTCGCCGGTCCCGGCGCGCGGGACGAGCCGGCGGCTCGTGTGGTCCGTGCTGGCCGGGGCTGCCGCCGTCGGGGTCGCCGTCAGCCTGGTGCTGACCCTGGTGGTCGACTCCGGGGACGACAAGGACGACCCGTCGGCCGCGGGAAGCCCGTCCCCGACGGCCGGGGCCTCGCAGGAGGGCGACCCGTACGCGTCGCCGTCGCCGTCGCTCACCGAGGAGACGGCGTCGCCCTCCGCCCCGGCCCCCGAACTCCCCGCCGGCTACGAGGCGTACGAGGACACCGAGGGCTTCCGGATAGGCAGGCCCGAGGGGTGGAAGCGCAGCTCGGCGGAGTCCCAGTACGGCATGGACGTGGTCAGCTACCGCAGCCCCGACGGCCGGCACCGGCTGCAGGTGTACCAGGTGCAGGAGGAGTCGCCGGACGCCTCGTTCGAGCTGTACCTGTCCGACGAGACCTCCAAGCCGGCCGGCTTCCGGCAGCTCGAACTGCGGGATCTGGACGACGGCGACTTCACGGGCTCACGGCTGGAGTACCTGGCCGACAGCCTCAAGGGCGAACCCGACGTCGGCACGTGGCACGTCTACGACGAGCGTTTCATTGCCTCCGACGGCAACATCTTCGCCATCGCCGCCTACGGCCCCGACGCGGACGGCCGCGACGACGAACTGACCCTGCTCACCACGGCGTTGGAGTGGTTCTGCCCGCCGCTGGGGTCCTGCGCACAGCCGACGCCGTAACGACCGCGGCGACGGCCCACGGGTTCGGCGCGGCCCGCGATCCCTGAGCGGTCCGTGGACGCGCGTCACTCTCGGCGCACGTTTCACGCCTTCTGGATGTGTTTCGGCGTATTTTTCAGTGACACCGCGCACTTTCCGTCACGGGTTGTGCATGCATCCCGGGTCGAGGGGCAGGTGCTCACGGCCCCGAGAGTGACACGCGTGTGACACAGGGGCACGGAACAGGAACGGAAGGCAACACCGATCATGCCGGGACAGCAGGCGCAGCAGACCATTCACGTGGGCGGAGAGTGGCGTACGGCCGTCTCCGGGGCCACGCGCGACATTCTCGACCCCGCGGACGCCAAGCCGTTCGCCGTGGTCGCGGAAGGTGGCGTGCCGGACACGGACGCCGCCATCGAGGCCGCCCGGCGCGCCTTCGACCACGGAGAGTGGCCCCGGACACCCGTCCCCGAGCGCGCCGCCCTCCTGCGCCGCGTCGCCGACCTCCTCGTACGCGACCGTGAGCGGCTCGGGCTCCTGGAGAGCCGGGACGCGGGCAAGACACTGGAGGAGGGGCGCGTCGACATCGACTGTGTCGCCGACGCCTTCCGCTACTTCGCCGATCTCGTCGTCGGAGAGGGCGGCGGACGGGTCGTGGACGCCGGGGACGACAACATCCACAGCGTCGTCGTGCACGAACCCGTCGGCGTCTGCGCGATGATCACGCCCTGGAACTACCCACTGCTGCAGGCCAGTTGGAAGGTAGCGCCCGCCCTCGCCGCCGGGAACACCTTCGTCGTCAAGCCCAGCGAGATCACTCCGCTCAGCACCGTCGCCCTCGTCGAGCTGCTCGTCGAGGCAGGGCTGCCGGACGGTGTCGCCAACATCGTCACCGGGCCCGGCCACAGCGTCGGCGCCCGGCTCGCCGAGCACCCGGACGTCGACCTGGTGTCCTTCACCGGCGGGCTCCTCAGCGGTACGAAGGTCGCGCAGGCCGCCGCCGTCACCGTGAAGAAGGTCGCCCTCGAACTCGGCGGCAAGAACCCCAACGTCGTCTTCGCCGACGCCTGCGCCACGGAAGAGGGCTTCGACACCGCCGTCGACCAGGCCCTCAACGCCGCGTTCATCCACAGCGGCCAGGTCTGCTCGGCCGGCTCCAGGCTCATCGTCGAGGAGTCCGTGCGCGAACGCTTCGTCGCCGAACTGTCCCGGCGGGCCGCGAAGATCCGGCTCGGCCGCGGCACCGAGGACGGCGTCGAGTGCGGACCGCTCGTCTCCGAGCAGCAGCGCGAGAAGACCGAGTCGTACGTCGCCTCCGCGCTGGCCGAGGGCGCGGTGCTGCGGGCCGGCGGCGGGCGCCCCGAGCCGTCCGACAGCAGGCCCGCCACCGGGTACTTCTACGAGCCGACCGTCCTCGACCGCTGCCACCGCGAGATGCGGGTCGTACGGGAAGAGGTCTTCGGTCCCGTCCTGACCGTGGAGACGTTCCGCACGGAGGACGAGGCCGTCGCGCTCGCCAACGACACGGAGTACGGGCTCGCCGGCGGCGTCTGGACCGCCGACGCGGGGCGTGCCCGGCGCGTCGCAGGCCGGCTGCGGCACGGCACCGTCTGGATCAACGACTTCCACCCCTACCTCCCGCAGGCGGAATGGGGCGGCTTCGGCAAGAGCGGAGTCGGACGGGAGCTCGGTCCCGCGGGCCTCGCCGAGTACCGCGAGACCAAGCACGTCTACCAGAACCTCGCCCCGAAGCCGGTCCGGTGGTTCGCGGGCTGACCGCCAGGCCCGGAGCCGGTACCTCCCCCACCGCACAAGGCACCCGGAGCCAGTCCCCCCACCGCACAAGGCACTTGGAGTACCCCGCCATGTCCCAGCATGAGAAAACGTACGACTACGTCGTCATCGGCGGCGGCACCGCCGGATCCGTCATCGCCTCCAGACTCACCGAGAACCCGGACGTCAGCGTCGCCGTCATCGAGGGCGGCCCCAGTGACGTCGACCGCGAGGACGTGCTGACCCTGCGCCGCTGGATGGGTCTGCTCGGCGGCGAGCTGGACTACGACTACCCGACGACCGAGCAGCCGCGCGGCAACTCGCACATCCGGCACAGCCGCGCCCGCGTGCTGGGCGGCTGCTCCTCGCACAACACGCTCATCGCGTTCAAGCCGCAGCCGTCCGACTGGGACGAGTGGGAGGCGGCGGGGGCCAAGGGCTGGGGCTCGGTGCCGATGGAGGCGTACTTCCCGCGGCTGCGCAACAACATCGTGGCCGTCGACGAGAAGGACCGGAACGCGATCGCCCGCGACTTCGTGGACGCGGCACAGGCGGCACTCGGTGTGCCGCGTGTGGAGGGGTTCAACAAGAAGCCGTTCACCGAGGGCGTCGGCTTCTTCGACCTCGCGTACCACCCGGAGAACAACAAGCGGTCGAGCGCGTCGGTCGCCTACCTGCACCCCTTCCTCGACCGGCCGAACCTGACGCTCCTGCTGGAGACCTGGGCGTACCGGCTGGAGCTGGACGGAACACGGGCGCGCGGCGTGCACGTCCGCACCAAGGACGGCGAGGAGATCCTCGTACGGGCCGAGAACGAAGTGCTGCTCTGCGCCGGCGCCGTCGACTCGCCCCGGCTGCTCCTCCACTCCGGCATCGGGCCGCGCAAGGACCTGGAGGAGCTCGGCATTCCCGTCGTCCACGATCTGCCGGGCGTCGGCGAGAACCTGCTCGACCACCCCGAGTCGGTCATCGTCTGGGAGACGAACGGGCCGATCCCCGAGAACTCCGCGATGGACTCCGACGCCGGCCTGTTCGTGCGCCGGGACCCGGACTCCAAGGGCCCTGACCTGATGTTCCACTTCTACCAGATCCCCTTCACGGACAACCCGGAGCGCCTCGGCTACCAACGCCCCGCGCACGGCGTCTCGATGACCCCGAACATCCCCAAGCCGCGCAGTCGCGGCCGCCTGTACCTGACGAGCGCGGACCCGTCCGTCAAACCCGCCCTCGACTTCCGCTACTTCACGGACGAGGAGGACTACGACGGCCGCACCCTCGTCGACGGAATCCGCATCGCCCGCGAGATCGCCGGGGCCGAGCCGCTGGCGGGCTGGCTGAAGCGCGAGGTCTGCCCCGGGCCTGAGGTCACGGGGGACGAGGAGCTCAGCGAGTACGCGCGGAAGGTCGCGCACACGGTCTACCACCCGGCGGGTACCTGCCGCATGGGCGCGGCGGACGACCAACTTGCCGTCGTCGACCCGGAGTTGAGAATCCGTGGCCTCGACGGCATCCGGATCGCCGACGCGTCCGTCTTCCCGACGATGCCGGCCGTGAACCCGATGATCGGAGTGCTCATGGTCGGCGAGAAATGCGTGGACCTGGTGGGGAGTGGCGCCTGATGAGTACGTCGACCGCCACCTCCGGCACCACCTCGGCCAACACGCCAACGAACAAGGCAGACGCGGCCGTTGAGCCCGTCTTCTCCGTCGAAGGGCTCTGGAAGGTCTTCGGGCCGAAGGCCGACCGCGTCCCCGCCGACCCCGAACTAGCCGCCCTCGGCCCCGCCGAACTCCGCTCCCGCACCGGCTGCACGGCCGCCGTACGCGATGTGTCGTTCGACGTGCGCCAGGGCGAGGTCTTCGTCGTCATGGGCCTGTCCGGCTCGGGCAAGTCCACCCTCGTACGCTGCCTGACCCGGCTCATCGAGCCGACGGCGGGCGCGCTCGCCATCGACGGCGAGGACGTCCGCGCCATGGACAAGACCCGACTGCGCGAACTGCGCCGGCACCGCGCCGCGATGGTCTTCCAGCACTTCGGCCTGCTGCCGCACCGCTCCGTGCTCGACAACGTCGCGTACGGCCTCGAAGTCCAGGGAATGCCGAAGGGCGAGCGCCGGGAGAAGGCGCGGGAGGTCGTCGCGAAGGTCGGCCTGGAAGGCATGGAGCACCGGCGGCCCGGACAGCTGTCCGGCGGCCAGCAGCAGCGTGTCGGGCTGGCCCGGGCGCTCGCCGTGGACCCTCAGGTCCTGCTGTTCGACGAGCCGTTCAGCGCGCTCGACCCGCTGATCCGGCGTGACATGCAGGAGGAGGTGATCCGGCTGCACCAGGAGGAGGGCCGCACGATGGTCTTCATCACCCACGACCTGAACGAGGCACTGCGGCTCGGCGACCGGATCGCCCTCATGCGCGACGGCCGCATCGTCCAGCTCGGCACGCCCGAGGAGATCGTGGGCTCGCCCGCCGACGACTACGTACGCGAGTTCGTAAGGGACGTGCCGCGCGAGCAGGTCATGACCGTACGGACGGCGATGCGGAACGCGTCCGCGGAGGAGGCGGGCGAAGGCCCGGCCCTCGCGCCGGAGGCAACGGTCTCGGAGGCCATCGAGGCGGTCGCACGCTCGGGACAGACCGCACGCGTGGTGGACCAGGGGCGCTGCCTGGGAGTCGTGGACTCGGAGGCCCTACTGGAGGTGGTAGCGGGAACCCGCGGCCCGAACGGCCCGGACAGCCCGAACGGCCCGGCCGGGCGAACCGCCGGGCCCGCCGAGCTCACCGGGGCCGCGAACTCCGATGGGCCTGCCGGTTCCGAGGGGCCCGCCGACTCGACTGAGCCTGCCGGGCTCACAGACTCCGCCGAGCCCACAGACTCCACCGACTCCGCCAAGCTTGCCGGGCCCGCTGACCCCGTCAAGTCCGCCGAGCCCGCCGACTCCACCGACCTCTCCGATCCCATCGAGCCCGCTGACCGCGCCAAGTCCGCCGACGCCGCCGGGCATGCCGGGCCCACAGACTCCGCCGGACCCACCGACCCCACCAAGCCCGCCGCAGGCGATGCCGTGTCTGATCGTGAGGGGGTGGTCTGATGGCTACCGCCACCGCGGCCGCTCCCCATGCCGGGCTTGCCGGGCTTCTCCGGCACCGGGCCGTCGCCAAACTCCTGCTGCTCGCCGTGGCGGCGGCGGTGCTCGTCCCGCTCGTCAACTCCCGCTGGAGCGACGGCAGCTGGCCGGACGCCCTCACCGTCGATCTCTCCGAACCCCTCGGCAAGGCCAGCGACTGGATCATCGACAACCGCGACAGCCACCCGCTGTTCCTCTACTTCTTCGGATACGTCTCCAACGCGGTCGTCCTCTCCGTACGCGGCGTCTACCTCGTCCTGCTCGCCGCCGGCTGGGCGGGCGTCACGGCCGCCGCGGCGCTGGTCGCCTGGCGGGTCGCGGGGGTGCGGCTGGCGGCCGGCACCGGCGTGGCGTTCCTGGCCTGCGGGCTGCTCGGCATGTGGGTTCCCACCATGCAGACGCTCGCGCTCATGGTGGCCGCGGTCCTCGCGTCCGTCGTGCTCGGCGCACTGCTGGGCCTCGCGGCCGGGCTCTCCGACCGTACGTTCCGCGCGCTGCGCCCCGTCCTCGACACCATGCAGGTACTCCCGGCCTTCGCCTACCTCCTGCCGGTCGTGCTCGTCTTCGGCATCGGCGTCCCGGCCGCGGTGCTCGCCACCGTCGTGTACGCGGCCCCGCCCATGGCCCGGCTCACCGCGCTCGGCCTGCGCGGCGCGGACGCCGGAGTGATGGAGGCCGTCGAGTCGCTGGGCACCACGGCCCGCCAGCGACTGCTCACGGCCCGCCTCCCGCTCGCCCGCAAGGAACTCCTACTCGGCCTCAACCAGACGATCATGATGGCCCTGTCCATGGCCGTCATCGCGTCCGTCATCGGCGCGGGCGGCCTCGGCGACCGCGTCTACCAGGCGCTCGCCTCGGTCGACGTCGGCGCCGCGCTCGCCGCCGGTATCCCCATCGTGCTGCTCGCGGTCGTCCTGGACCGGGTGACAGGAGCGGCCGGGGACGGCCGGCACGCCGGCTCCGCCGGGTCCGCCGCGCCCAACTCCGGCTGGACGCGGTGGGCTTACGTCGCGGCCGGCGCCGTGGCCGTCGCGGTCGCCGGACGCCTGATCGGCCGCCTCGACTGGCCCGACTCCTGGGTCGTGAACATCGCCGAGCCGGTCAACCGCGCCGTCGACTGGATGACCGACCACCTCTACTCCGGCGTCCCGTACATCGGCGGCACCGCCGACTGGGCCGGCCACTTCACCACCTGGGTCCTCGACCCGCTGCGGGACGGCCTGCAGTGGCTGCCCTGGTGGTCGGTCCTGCTGATCGTCGCCGCGCTCGCCTGGCTGATCGGCACCTGGCAGACCGCGCTCACCGCCGTCCTCGCGATGGCCGCGATCGGTGTGCTCGGCGTGTGGCAGCCGTCCCTCGACACGCTGTCCCAGGTCCTCGCGGCCGTGGCGGTCACCCTGGTCCTGGGCTTCGCGACCGGCATCGCGGCGGCCCGCAGCGAGCGCTGTGAACGGCTCCTGCGACCCGTCCTGGACGTCTTCCAGACCATGCCGCAGTTCGTGTACCTCATCCCCGTCGTGGCCCTCTTCGGCGTCGGCCGCGCCCCGGCCGTCGCCGCCGCCGTCGTCTACGCGCTGCCCGCCGTGGTCCGCATCGCCACCCAGGGCCTGCGCCAGGTCGACCCGGCGGCCATGGAGGCCTCGCGCTCACTGGGCGCCACCGGCTGGCAGCAACTCCGCCAGGTCCAGCTCCCGTTGGCCCGCTCGACACTGCTGCTCGCCGTCAACCAGGGCGTCGTCCTCGTCCTCGCCGTCGTCATCATCGGCGGCCTGGTCGGCGGTGGCGCGCTCGGCTACGACGTCGTCTTCGGGCTCGCCCAGGGCGATCTGGCGACCGGCCTCGTCGCGGGCGCGGCGATCGTGTGCCTCGGCCTGATGCTCGACCGGGTCACGCAGCCGACGGAACGCCGCGTGAAGAAGGGAGCGTGACATGACTACTCGTACGCGCACTCGTATGCGGATGACGGCGGCCCTCGCCGGTGTCTCCGCCCTGCTCGTGCTCACCGGCTGCGGTGCCGCCGACATGACCAAGCAGGCCTCGCCCTTCGCCAACGCCCAGGGTGCGAAGACCGTCAACCTGTCCGTGCAGTCCTGGGTCGGCGCGCAGGCCAACGTGGCCGTCGCGCAGTACCTCCTGGACCACGAGCTCGGCTACCGCGTCGACACCGTCCAGGTCGACGAGGTCCCCGCCTGGGACGCGCTCAGCCAGGGGCGGGTCGACGCGATCCTGGAGGACTGGGGCCACCCCGACCAGGAGCAGCGGTACGTCAAGGACAAGAAGACGATCGTGAACGGCGGCGGCCTCGGGGTCACCGGGCACATCGGGTGGTTCGTGCCGACGTACTTCGCGAAGCAGCACCCGGACGTGACGAACTGGAAGAACCTGAACAAGTACGCCGACCAGCTCCGTACGGCGGAGAGCGGCGGCAAGGGCCAGCTGCTCGACGGCTCACCTTCCTACGTCACGAACGACAAGGCCCTGGTGAAGAACCTGGACCTCGACTACCAGGTGGTGTTCGCCGGTTCGGAGGCGGCCCAGATCACCCAGATGCGGCAGTTCGCCAAGGAGAAGAAGCCCTTCCTCACGTACTGGTACACACCCCAGTGGCTCTTCGAGAAGGTCCCCATGACCGAGGTGAAGCTGCCGGCCTACAAGGAGGGCTGCGACGCCGACCCGGAGAAGGTCGCCTGCGCCTATCCGCACACGCCCCTGCAGAAGTACCTGAACGCGGACTTCGCGAAGTCCGGCGGCAAGGCGGCGGCCTTCCTGAAGAAGTTCAAGTGGACGACCGAGGACCAGAACGAGGTCTCCCTGCTGATCGCCGACGAGAAGCTGACGCCCGAGGAGGCGGCGGAGAAGTGGGTACGGGGCCACGAGTCGACGTGGAAGGCATGGCTGCCCCGGTGACCTGTCACCGATGCCCGTAACTCACCGATGCCCGTAACCCTTCACACGCGTGTGCCGGGTGCCTTCCCTGACAGGGGCACCCGGCACGCTTGTGTTGCTTGTGAGCTTGTGAGCCTGTGTGCTTCCGCGCCTGCCTCAGCGCAGGCGCGCGGTGATCTCCCGCAGCGCCGCCGTCGCCGCGCGCTGCAGCCCCGGCCCGTACGTGATCCGGGTCGCCCCCAGCTCGCCCAACTCCGCGGCGCGGGGGCCGTCCAGCGTCGCGAACACGTTGACCGGGCCCTCGATCCCCGCCCGCAGCAGCGGGAGCACGTCCACCGGCGCCCCGATCGGATACACGCAGTCGGCACCGGCCGCCACGTACAGCGCGGCCCGCTCGATCGCCCGCTCCGGGTCCGTGACCCCGCACGCGAACGTGTCGATGCGCGCGTTGAGGAAGAGCCGGTCACCCGCGGCGGCCCGCACCTCGGCGAGCCAGTCGGCGTGCCGGGCGGGGTCCTTGAGTTCCTCCTCGTGGGACCCGTGGGAGTCCTCCAGGTTGCAGCCGACGGCCCCCGCCGCCAGCAGCCGCTCCACCAACTCCGCGGGCGCCAGCCCGTACCCGTCCTCGACGTCCGCGGAGACCGGCACGTCGACGGCCCGTACGATCCGGGCGACCGCGGCGAACACCTCGTCGGCCGGGGTGGCCCCGTCCGCGTATCCGAGCGAGGCCGCGACGCCGGCGCTGGGCGTGGCGAGTGCGGGGAACCCGGCGCCCACGAACACGCGGGCACTGGCCGCGTCCCACGGGCCCGGAAGCACCAACGGATCGCCGGGTACGCGGTGTTGGTGCAGCGCGCGAAAGGCCTCGACCTTGCTCACCGTCGGCGCGAACGGTCTCGTACCCGTCGTCACTTGTACTGGCCCGGCTTGTAGTGGCCCGGCGTCAGCCGACAGGTCACGCCGAACCGGTTCCACGCGTTGATCACCGTGATCGCGGCGATCAGCCGGGCCAGCTCGGTCTCCTCGAAGTGCCGGGCGGCCGTGTCGTACACCTCGTCCGGCACGAACCCGTCCGTCAGGACCGTGACCGCCTCGGTCAGTGCGAGTGCCGCCGCCTCCTTCTCCGTGTAGAAGTGCCGCGACTCGTCCCATGCGCTGAGCTGGATGATCCGCTCGACGTTCTCGCCCGCCGCGAGCGCGTCCTTCGTGTGCATGTCGAGGCAGAACGCGCAGTGGTTGAGCTGCGACGCGCGGATCTTCACCAGTTCCAGCAGCACCGGGTCGACGCCCTGCCGGGCCGCCGCGTCGAGCCCGATCATGGCCTTGTAGACCTCGGGGGCGAGTTTGGCCCACTGGAGCCGGGGGGCGTGTTCGGGGGCATAGCCGGCATCCTTCTGCGCGGCCCGGGTGTCCTCGTTCGTCGTCGTCATGACTGCGACCCTACGACCGGAGTAGCCCAGGGGTATGGTCCATTTCCATGGCGGAATCCTGGGCCACTTTGGGTGTGGACCTGCATGTCGACGTGACTCGGACCGGTGCCGGCCTGCGCAAAGGCCTCACGGACGCCTTGCGGGAGGCGGTGCGGGGCGGGCGGCTCGCGCCGGGCACGCGGTTGCCGTCGTCGAGGTCGCTCGCCGTCGACCTGGGCATCGCGCGCAACACCGTCGCCGACGCGTACACCGCCCTCGTCGCCGAGGGCTGGCTCACCGCCCGCCAGGGCTCGGGCACACAGGTGGCGGAACGGGCGGTGGTCGCCCCGGCCACGGCGGCTCCCCGGCCGCGCTCGGCCCGGGGCCCGGCCTACGACCTCGCCCCCGGCACCCCCGATCTCGCCTCCTTCCCGCGCACCGAGTGGCTCAAGGCAGCCCGCCGAGCCCTCGCGACCGCCCCGCACGACGCCCTCGGATACGGCGACCCGCGGGGCCGCGCCGAACTGCGCACCGCCCTCGCGGGCTACCTCGCCCGGGCCCGCGGTGTACGCGCCGACCCCGAACGCATCGTCATCTGCTCCGGCCTCTCACACGGGCTGATGCTGCTCGGTGCGGTGTTGGCGGAGCGCGGGGTGGGGTCGCTTGCGGTGGAGTCGTACGGGCTGGACGTGCACTGGGGCCTGGCGGAGCAGGCCGGGGTCCGGACGGTGGCGCTGCCGCTCGACGAACTGGGCACGTGCACGGATGAGTTGACCGCGAGGGGCGAGGGCGAGGGCGGGAGCGGGACAGGGAACCGGCACGGGAGCGGGAGTGCGAGGGAGAGTGGCGACGGTCCCGGCGGCGTGCGGGCGGTGCTGCTGACGCCCGCCCACCAGTTCCCCATGGGCGTACCCCTGCACCCCGATCGCCGCGCCGCAGTCGTCGACTGGGCGCGGCGGACGGACGGGCTGATCCTGGAGGACGACTACGACGGGGAGTTCCGCTACGACCGGCAACCGGTGGGCGCGCTCCAGGGCCTCGACCCCGACCGCGTGGTGTACCTGGGCACCGCCAGCAAGTCCCTCGCCCCCGGCCTGCGGCTGGGCTGGCTGGTCCTGCCGCCGGACCTGGCACCGGCGGTGACGGCGGCGAAGGGCGACGTGGACTGGTCGTGCGGGGCTCTGGACCAGCTGACACTGGCGGAGTTCATCACCTCGGGCGCGTACGACCGGCACGTCCGTGCCGCACGCCTGCGGTACCGACGCCGCCGCGACCAGCTCGTCGCCGCCCTGGCCGCCCACGCGCCCTCGGTCACCGCCACCGGCATCGCGGCCGGCCTCCACGCGGTCCTCCGACTCCCGCCCGGCACCGAGCAGTCGGTGGTGAGAGCGGCGGCGTGGCAGGGCCTGGCGCTGCACGGCCTGACCCGCTACCGCCATCCCGCCTCCGTCGCCCCGCCGTCGGACGCCTTGGTCGTGGGCTACGGAACCCCGTCGGACAGCGGCTGGCCGGGGGCACTGGAGGCACTGTGCAGGGTGCTGCCGTAGTGTGCGCGCACTCTTCCGGCGTTCCGCGGCGTTCCGGCGGAGGCATGACGGACGGAGCTCTGCGGAGCAGCCTCTGGGGGAGCTTGTGGAGCGGCCCCTGGGGGGAGCCCTGTGGAGCAACCTCCGGGGGAGCTTGTGGAGCCATCCCCTGGGGAGCCTGCGGAGCAACCCCTGGGGGAAGCGTGGCATCCCTGGGGAAGTCTGCGGAGTCGCCCCTGGGGAAGCCCGCGGAGGCGCCCCAGGAGAAGCCCGCAGAGTCGCCCCTGGAGAAGACCGCGGAGGCGCCCCAAGAGGAAGGGAACCCCTACGGAGCAACCCGCTCCGGGACCTCCGTCGGCGCCTCCCCGAACCGCGCCAGCGCCAGCGCCCCCACCACCGCGACGGCAAAACCGAGCACGACCAGCCACGCCAGGCCTTCCCGCGTACGGTCGCCCAGCCAGACCACGCCCACCAGGGCGGGCCCGATGGTCTCGCCGATGACCAGCCCCGCCGTGGCCGTGGTCACCGAGCCGCCCTGGAGCGCCGAGGTGAGCAGCAGGAACGCCGCGCCGCCGCCCAGCAGGAGCGCATACGCCGCCGGGTTGCCGAAGAGCACCGAGGGGGACAGCCCGTCGACGAGCCGGACCGCCACCTCGACCACCCCGAACCCGAACCCGGCCCCCAGTCCGAGCGCGAGCGCCCGCCCCCGCCCGGGCAGCCGCCCGGCCACCACCCCGAGGAGTAGTACGGCGACAGCGGTGCCCAGCATCGCGAACCCGAGCACCGTGGACCCGGCCCGATTCCCCTCCTCCCCGGACGCGAGCCCGAGCATCGCGAGCCCCGCGCACACCACCCCGACCGCGCCCCACTCGGTCCCGCTCAGCCGCACACCGAGCAGCCACGCCGCGACCACCGCCGTCACCGCGAGACTCGCGGCGAGCGCCGCCCCCACCGCGTAGATCGGAATCGACCGCAGAGCCGCGATCTGCAACAGGAACCCGACCCCGTCCAGCCCGAGCCCCGCGACATACCGCCACTCCCGCAACGCCCGCCACAGCAACGCGGCGTCCACACCGGAGGAGCCCGGTGAGGAGCCGCCGGGGGAGCCGGAGCTTTCCGCGGCGGGCGCAGCCGCCCGCGCGGCGATCGCCTGCAACACCGTCGCCGTCCCGAAGCACACCGCCGCACCGAGGGCACACACCATTCCAAAGAGCACAAAGCGACTGTAGGGGAGGGAGCGTAGGGAGAGTTTGAAGGAGCCGCTCGCCCAACCGGCCTTCTAGCCACCCAGGACACCCCGCAGCTGGGCGAGCCCCCAGTCCAGGTCCTCCTTGCTGATCACGAGCGGCGGCGCGATCCGGACCGTTGAACCATGGGTGTCCTTCACCAGCACACCCCGGTCCATCAGCTTCTCGGAGATCTCCCGGCCCGTGCCGTACACCGGATCGATGTCGACCCCCGCCCACAGCCCCCGCCCGCGCACCTCGGTCACCCGCCCCGTGTCCGCCAGCAGCCCCAGCTCGCGGTGCAGATGCTCACCCAGCTCGGCGGCCCGCCGCTGGTACTCGCCCGACCGCAGCATCGCGATCACCTCCAGCGCCACCGCACAGGCCAGCGGATTCCCGCCGAACGTCGACCCGTGCTCGCCCGGCCGGAACACTCCGAGGATCTCGGCCGAGGACACCACCGCCGACACCGGGACGACTCCGCCCCCGAGCGCCTTCCCCAGGACGTACACATCCGGCACGACGCCCTCGTGCTCACACGCGAAGGTCCGCCCCGTCCGGCCGAGACCCGACTGGATCTCGTCCGCCACGAACAGCACGTTCCGCTCGCGCGTCAACTCCCGTACGCCCGCGAGATAGCCGGCCGGCGGCACCAGCACCCCCGCCTCCCCCTGAATCGGCTCCAGCAGCACGGCGACCGTGTTCTCCGTGACCGCCGCCCGCATCGCCGTCAGGTCCCCGTACGGCACGATCTCGAAGCCCGGCGTGTACGGCCCGAAGTCCGCCCGCGCCTCGGCGTCCGTGGAGAAGCTGATGATCGTCGTCGTACGCCCGTGGAAGTTGCCGCCCGCCACGACGATCTTCGCCGTCCCGTCGGGCACGCCCTTGACCCGGTACCCCCACTTCCGCGCGGTCTTCAGGGCCGATTCGACCGCCTCCGCACCCGTGTTCATCGGCAGCACCATCTCCATGCCGCACAACTCGGCCAGCCGCGCACAGAACTCGGCGAACCGGTCGTGATGAAACGCCCGCGACGTCAGCGTCACCCGCTCCAGCTGCGTCTTGGCCGCCTCGATCAGCCGCCGGTTGCCATGCCCGAAATTCAGCGCCGAGTATCCGGCCAGCAGGTCGAGATACCGGCGCCCCTCGACATCCGTCATCCAGGCCCCGTCCGCCGTGGCCACGACCACCGGCAACGGGTGATAGGTGTGCGCGCTGTGCGCTTCGGCCGAGGCGATGAGGTCTTCCGTAGCGGTCACGGCATCTCCGTTCATACGTCCCACAGGGCGCCGGGCGGGCTTGTGGCCTCTCTCCTATCGTCGCTCGCATGGTGGACGAGGGCGGTATCGATCCGCGGCCACCACCGCGTGGCCGGTGATCCGGCACGCCCGGTACGCTGATCCACGGGCCGTGACTGGCGCGCTGGGATGGGACCGACCATCGGGGAGCGGCCCACGCTGTGCTTTCCCGGGGGACAACCCCCGGACCCCCGGCCGGACCGTGACAGCAGCCGCTTCCGCGGCGGGCAGGTCGGCCGAGGGGCCCGGAGTGTCCCGTACGAGGAGCCGCGGCGATCGAGTGCCGTGCGCCTGGGCCGAACCGTGAACGCCGTACGCCACGTCCGGAGGCCGTCATGTCAGAGCCCCTCTCCACCGAATCCACCGCCTTCCGCAGTGCCCTCGAAGTGATCCGCGCCGTCGAGCCCCGGGTCGCCGACGCCATCGGGCAGGAAGTCGCCGACCAGCGCGACATGCTCAAGCTCATCGCCTCGGAGAACTACGCTTCTCCGGCCACCCTGCTGGCCATGGGCAACTGGTTCAGCGACAAGTACGCCGAAGGCACCGTCGGCCGCCGCTTCTACGCCGGCTGCCGCAACGTCGACACCGTCGAGGCCCTCGCCGCCGAGCACGCCCGTGAGCTCTTCGGCGCCGAGCACGCCTACGCCCAGCCGCACTCCGGCATCGACGCCAACCTGGTCGCCTTCTGGGCCGTCCTCGCCGCCCGCGTCGAGGCCCCCGCCCTTCAGCAGGCCGGCGTCCGCAACGTCAACGACCTCTCCGAGGCCGACTGGGCCGAACTGCGCCAGGCCTTCGGCAACCAGCGCATGCTCGGCATGTCCCTGGACGCCGGCGGCCACCTCACCCACGGCTTCCGCCCGAACATCTCCGGCAAGATGTTCGACCAGCGCTCCTACGGCACCGACCCCGCCACCGGCCTCATCGACTACGAGGCCCTGCGCATCTCCGCCCGCGAGTTCAAGCCGCTGATCATCGTCGCCGGCTATTCCGCCTACCCCCGTCTCGTGAACTTCCGGATCATGCGCGAGATCGCCGACGAGGTCGGCGCCACGCTCATGGTCGACATGGCGCACTTCGCGGGCCTGGTCGCCGGCAAGGTCCTCACCGGCGACTTCGACCCGGTACCGCACGCCCAGATCGTCACCACGACGACCCACAAGTCGCTGCGCGGCCCGCGCGGCGGCATGGTCCTGTGCGACGAGTCGCTCGCCGAACAGGTCGACCGTGGCTGCCCGATGGTCCTCGGTGGCCCCCTTCCGCACGTCATGGCCGCCAAGGCGGTCGCGCTCGCCGAGGCCCGTCGCCCCGAGTTCCGCGACTACGCCCAGGCCGTCGTCGACAACTCCCGCGCCCTCGCCGAGGGCCTGATGCGGCGCGGCGCCACGCTCGTCACCGGCGGCACCGACAACCACCTCAACCTGATCGACGTCGCCTCCTCCTACGGCCTCACCGGCCGCCAGGCCGAGACCGCCCTGCTCGACTCGGGCATCGTCACCAACCGCAACGCCATCCCCGCCGACCCGAACGGCGCCTGGTACACCTCCGGTATCCGCATCGGCACGCCCGCACTCACCACGCGTGGTCTCGGCGCCACCGAGATGGACGAGATCGCCGGCCTGATCGACCGCGTCCTCACCACCACCGAACCGGGCACCACCAAGAAGGGCGCCCCCTCCAAGGCCCAGCACGTCCTGGACCCGAAGATCGCGGACGAGATCGCCCGCCGGGCGACCGACCTGCTCACCGGCTTCCCGCTGTACCCGGAGATCGACCTCGGCTGAGGCCCCGAACCGATACTCGGGCTGCGGCTGCGGCTCGGGCTCGGGCTTGGACTGAGGCTCGGACTCGAATGGCATCTCTCGCCCGAGCCCAGCCGGGCCGGATGCTCGGGTCTCACAAGTCGATCAGCTCCTGCCGTGACTCCTGCGGCGGCTCCGGCTCACGCCGGGCCGCCGTGCGGCGCACCAGCAGGGTGCCGCCGGAGCCGACGGCGAGGCCCGCCGCGAGCCCCGGTATCGCCCACCACCAGTCGGTGCCGTCATCCGTCGCCGCAGCGGCCGTCGTGCGAGGCCGCTCGGCGGATTCGGGTGCGGTGGGTGCGGCGGAGGCATCCCCCGTCTGCCAAGGCGCCGGATAGATGGCCCCGGCGCCGTTACCGGACGCCTCGCCGAGCACACCGAGCTTCTTGAACAGCGCGCGTATCTCGGCGGGTTGCCCGGCCTTGTGCCAGTAGCCGTTCATGGACTCCGGCACCTGGGTCGCCGTGTGTATCCAGACATCGTCGCCGCGCGGTGAGTCCAGATAGACGCGGTCGACCCGCCAGGGCGACACGTCATGGAGCATCCACGTGACGTTGATCTGACGGCCGCTGCCCTCGGTCAGGCCCGACTCCTCACGTAGGCCGCTGCCCGGCTTGCCGAGCAGGCGCTCCAACTCCTCGTACTCCTTCTCCGAGTAGTACAGCGCCGCGCCCTGCGCGCTCTCCGGCGAGACCACCAGCACACTCGTCGGCCCGCCCGCCGTCGCGGTGGGTGCGCTCAGCAGAACCAGGCCGAGCGCCACCACCGATCCTGAGATCCCCCAGCCCGAGATCCTCAATCCCGGGATTCCCGCCGCCAGTTCACGAAGCCTGCGCATTCGACGCCCCCAACCGGTCCCGGTGCGGCCCGCCCGCACCTGCGTGTCACTTCTGGTACACCGCCCGACCCGCCGGGGTTCCCACTTGGCACCGACCAAAATTTCCGCAGGTTCATTCGGTGCGGTCGGTGCGGTCGGTGCGGTCGGTGCGGTCGGTTCGGTCAGTCCAGCGACTTCGCGATCTCCACGGCCCGCGTCCGGGATGCCACGCCCTCCAGCCGGAGGGTCGTGTCGTCCCCGTGCATCCACAGCAGCGTGGGCCCCGCGGTCCGCTCGGAGCGGGTGAAGCCGTCGCCGTCCTCGTCCACCAGCCAGAGGCTCAGGAAGTGAGCTCTGGGAAACCACAGGGCCGTGTCCGCGAAGCCAGTGCCTTCGCGCAGCGGCACGTACTCCGGCTGTTCCTTCACGGTCTTGACGAAGCCGGGGTCCAGCCGCGCAGGGAACTCGTCCAGCCGGATCGTCTCTCCCCGCTCGCGCCAGCACAGGCTCATCAGGAACCGCCCCGCCGGCTCGCGGGTCACCGTCACCGCGTCCGGCGTCCCCAGGGCAGGGGGCGAGAGAGGCGCGAACCCCGCCCGTCGCTCGGCCTCGGCAAGTGTCAGGGAGGGGCCGCCGCACCCGGGCACCTCGGCTCCCGGCGAGGGCGTCGCCGAAGGGTCGTAGCGCACCTCGACCCCGCCGAAGCCGAACCAGTCGACCACCGCGGCGCGCACCGGAGGCGTGAGCACCAGGACCGTCAGCAGACCGCACAGTCCCGCGGTCAGCAGGCGCCGACGCGCCCGAGCCCAGCGGCGCAGCGACCTCAGCCGTTCGCGGAGTCCGGGCGGCTCGGCCACCGGGACCGGGACCCGCTCGGCGAGTATCTGCTCCAGGACCCGCTCGACCATCGACTCGGTCCCCCGCGCACCCGGCGGATCCAGCGACCGCCCGAGTGTCCGCAGCTCCTCGGGCAACCGTGAGGCATCCGCATGCCCCTGTCCGTGCCCCTGCCCACGCCGACCCCGGTCACCGGAGGGCTCCGCGCCCCCCTCCTCGTACGACTCACGCCCGTACGACTCGCTCGACTCGCTCTCGTGCGGCTCACTCATGCTCATCACCTCCTCCCCGGGACTCCTGATGTGACTGATGCGCCTGATGTGCCTGACGCCCCGGGTGCTCCCGTGGCTCGAAATCCGGCAGCAGCCGCCCCAGCTTTCGCAGCGCTCGGTTGAGCCGGGACTTCACCGTGCCGCGCGGCCAGCCCAGGGCCTCGGCTGTCTCCGACTCGTCCATCTCCAGCAGATAGCGGTAGGTGACGACCAGACGGTGCTCCTCGCCCAGTCTTTCCAGGGCGGCCAGCAGAGCCGCTCTGCGCTCGACCTCCAGCGCCGCGACCGCCGGGTCAGCCGATTCCGGTATCAGCGGCTCCGCCTCCGCGAGCGCGGCCTCCCGGCCGGCCAGCGTCCGCTGCCGCACCGCCGTCCGCACTGTGTTCCTCGTCTCATTGGCGACGATCGAGAGCAGCCATGGCTTGAATGCCGCCCCGTCCCGAAAGCGTCCCAAGGAGCAGTACGCCTTGAAAAAGGCCTGCTGCACCACGTCCTCCGCGTCCGCACCCGCGCCCAACGCCACGGCCGCCCTGAGCGCGAGGCCCGTATGGGCGCGCACCAGCTCCGCATACGCCTCCGGCTCTCCGGCGCGTACGCGTGCGATCACCGCGGCCTCATCGACGATGCGGCCCCCCTCCCGCGTTCTCACACTCTTGTTACACCGCCGGAGGCCAATCGGTTCCCACCTGTTCCAGACCTCCCGCCCGCACCTGAGACAATGACGGCATGGCCTCTGACCGTCCCCGCGTGCTCTCCGGAATCCAGCCCACCGCAGGCTCGTTCCACCTCGGCAACTACCTCGGCGCCGTCCGCCAGTGGGTGGCTCTGCAGGAGTCCCACGACGCGTTCTACATGGTCGTCGACCTGCACGCGATCACCCTTCCGCAGGACCCCGCGGACCTGCGTGCCAACACCCGGCTCGCCGCCGCCCAGCTGCTGGCCGCCGGCCTGGACCCGGACCGCTGCACGCTCTTCGTCCAGAGCCATGTACCCGAGCACGCGCAGCTCGCCTGGGTCATGAACTGCCTCACCGGCTTCGGCGAGGCGTCCCGGATGACCCAGTTCAAGGACAAGTCCGCCAGGCAGGGCGCCGAGCGGGCCTCCGTGGGCCTGTTCACGTACCCGATCCTGCAGGTCGCGGACATCCTGCTGTACCAGGCCAACGAGGTCCCGGTCGGTGAGGACCAGCGTCAGCACATCGAGCTCACGCGGGACCTCGCCGAGCGCTTCAACGGCCGCTTCGGGGAGACGTTCACCGTGCCGAAGCCGTACATCCTCAAGGAGACGGCGAAGATCTTCGATCTTCAGGACCCGTCGATCAAGATGAGCAAGTCGGCGTCGACTCCGAAGGGCCTCATCAACCTCCTCGACGAGCCGAAGGCCACCGCCAAGAAGGTCAGGAGCGCGGTCACCGACACGGACACGGTGATCCGGTTCGACGTCGAGAACAAGCCCGGTATCAGCAACCTGCTGGGCATCTACTCCACCCTCACCGGAACCGGTATCGCGGAACTGGAGCAGAAGTACGTCGGCAAGGGCTACGGTGCGCTCAAGACGGACCTCGCCGAGGTCATGGTCGACTTCGTAACGCCGTTCCGGGAGCGCACCCAGCAGTATCTGGACGACCCGGAGACGCTCGACTCGATCCTGGCCAAGGGCGCGGAGAAGGCTGGGGCCGTCGCCGCGGAGACGCTCTCCCAGGTGTACGACAGGGTGGGTTTCCTGCCGGCCAAGCACTGACGGCCGGTACTCCGGCCGATACGTCGGCCGGTAGGAGACCAGAGCAACACCGGCGCGACGACCGGTATCGGGCCGCACCGCCGTACAGTCGATAGCCGAACAGCAACAACCCCTGCCCGCACAGAACACCGAACCGTCACAACAGCGACGGTCTCGACAACGACAGTCACAACAACGACAGGAGACGACGTGGGGACCGTAACGATCGGTGTGTCGATCGCGGTCCCGGAGCCACACGGCAGCCTGCTCCAGGAGCGGCGCGCGGGCTTCGGCGACCCCGCGGCTTCCGGCATCCCCACCCACGTCACACTGCTGCCGCCGACCGAGGTAGACGAGTCGGCGCTGCCCGCGATCGAGGCGCATCTCGTCGAGGTCGCGGCCGCCGGGCGCCCGTTCCCGATGCGGCTGAGCGGCACGGGAACCTTCCGACCACTGTCGCCCGTTGTGTTCGTGCAGGTCGCCGAGGGGGCCGAGGCCTGCACCTGGCTGCAGAAGCAGGTCCGGGACGCGTCCGGACCCGTGGCGCGCGAGTTGCAGTTCCCGTACCACCCGCATGTGACGGTGGCGCACGGCATCGACGACGAGGCGATGGACCGGGCGTTCGAGGAGCTGGCGGAGTACGCGGCCGAGTGGCCGTGCACCGGCTTCGCGCTCTACGAGCAGGGGGCGGACGGGGTGTGGCGCAGGCTGCGCGACTTCGTCTTCGGGAGCGCGGTCGTGCCACCGCAGGCGGCCCACGTGGACCGCGGCTCGCTTCCTGCCCACTGACCGGATCGAAAGTTCGGTGGATCGGTGGATCGGGGGGACATGCGCAGCATCGTGGCGGTGCTCGCCGTGCTCGGCCTCGCGCTGACCGGATGCGGTACGGAGAACGGCGACGACGACCAGGCGAAGCCGCCCGCGTCACGGCCTGCCAAACCAACCGCGTCACGGCCCGCGTCACCGACCACTGAAGCGGCCGGGCCGAGCTGGGTGTACGACGAGATCTTCGACGAGGGTTCGCTGTCGGACGTGATCGCGGCCACCGCCGACGACATCTGGGTCGCGGGCGTCGGCATGGACAGGACGAACCCGCTGCCTGACGACGGCTTGAACCCGTCGCCCGGCGACAGTTCGAACCCGTCGCCCGACGACGGTTTCCTGCTTCACCACGACGGCACGCGCTGGCAGCGGCAGCCGATGCCCGGCGCGCTCGGCCGCAGTGTGTACGAGGCCCGCCTCGACTCCCTGGACTCCGGCGAGTTCCTGCTGACGGTCACGCCGAAGGACATGAGCGTGCCGCGGATGGCCCGGTGGGACGGCGCACGCTGGACCGTGCTCCCGGCGGTCCCCGGCGACGGCCGGCTCGCCGACGTGAAGGCGTTCGGGCCCGACGACATCTGGGCCCTGGTCGGTGAGTCCCGGATCCAGCACTGGGACGGCACGCGGTGGACCACCTCGCCCCTGCCCGCCACCGCCACCTCACTCGACGGCGTCGCGCCGGACGATCTCTGGGCGGTCGGCTACCGGAACACGAGTGACGGAAGCGACGGCGAAGAGCTCACCCAGCCCGCGGCCGTGCACTGGAACGGCAGCTCCTGGAAGCTGACCGAGACCCCCGCCTACCGCTTCCCCGAACCCGTTCCCGCCGAGCCGGGTGCCTCGATCGCGCGTGTCCTCGCCTTCGCCGCCGACGACGTCCGGGCGTACGGCACGCACTCCTTCAACCACGGGGAGGGCGGTGAGGAGCCGCAGGAGGAGTCCGTACGACTGCGCTGGGACGGTTCCCGCTGGAGCAGGGTGGCCGACGCGGAGGGAGAGTGCGCCGGGCGTGTCCCCGTGGCGCGGGACGGCGCGGGAGGGTTCTTCCTCGACGGTAATCGGTACGTCACAGGCGACGGCGCCTGTACGAAGATCAAGCGGCCCCGGCTGCCCAGCGAGGGTGGGATCACGGCCGCTTCACGGCAGTCGCTGTGGCTGTCGGCCGTGGAGCCGGTGCCGGGCACCGACAAGGTCCTCGGCGTGGGCCACGTCCAGGTCAACCAGAGCGGTGATCCCACGAGCAGGTCCGTGATCGTCAGCCTGAGGCGTTAGCGCTCCGCGCGGAGGCCGGTGCCGGGCGCCGGAATCGGCGTGGCGCTCGCCACGGTTCCGCGCTTTCGGGGTACCCGAACGTTGGTTTTTCGGGGCTTCCGAACATTGGTCTTCCGAGGCGAGGGCAGAGTCGGATCATGGACTGGCTGAAAAAGCTCCCCGGCGTGGGCCCCTTGGTCACCCGCCTGACCGCCACGCACGCGTGGCGGTCGTACGAGCGTCTGGACCGGGTGAAGTGGTCGCGGCTCGCCGCGGCGATGACCTTCATCAGTTTCGTCGCGCTCTTCCCGCTGCTCACCGTCGCCGCCGCGGTCGCCGCCGCGACGCTCGACGAGAGCGGCCAGCGCAAACTCGAGGACAAGCTCGCCGAGCAGGTGCCCGGCATCTCCGACCAGCTCGACATCGGCGGTCTCGTCGACAACGCCGGCACGGTCGGCCTCATCGCGGGCGCGCTGCTGCTCTTCACCGGCATCGGCTGGGTCGGTTCGATGCGCGAATGCCTGCGCGCCGTCTGGGAGCTGCCGGACGACGAGGAGAACCCGTTCCTGCGCAAGCTCAAGGACGGCGGCGTACTCGTCGGCCTCGGCGGCGCCGTGCTCGTCACGATCGCCGCCTCCACCGTCGCGTCGACCATGGTCGGCTGGACGGCCCGGCAGCTCGGCATCGACGAGGCCGGCTGGGGCGGGGTGCTGCTGCGCACCGCCGCCTTCGCCGTGGCCGTCCTCGCCGACTTCCTGCTGCTCCTGTACGTGCTGACGCTGCTGCCCGGCGTCCAGCCGCCGCGGCGCCGTCTTGTCGTCGCCGCGCTGACCGGCGCCGCCGGGTTCGAGCTGCTGAAGCTGCTGCTCAGCGGCTATATGCAGGGCGTCGCGTCGAAGAGTATGTACGGCGCCTTCGGGGTGCCCATCGCACTGCTGCTGTGGATCAACTTCACCGCGAAACTGCTGCTGTTCTGCGCCGCCTGGACGGCGACGCGGCACGACGAGCCCGCCGAGCCCACCGAATCCGCGGAGCCGGCCGAGGCCGACGGGTCCAGCGGATCGTCCAGCGGTTCCGCCGCGGTCAGCGGCGGCGGCGCATCAGGTCGGGCAGCGGCCAGCGGCGGTTGATCACGAAGGCACCGGCCGCGACGAGCACGAGGATACCGCCGGTGATCGCCAGTGCGATCCCGACGCCGCCCGAGGACTTCGGCTCCGCCGAAGCGGCGACGGGCTTCGCCGAGGCATCGCCGTCGCCCGCCGAACCACCCGCCTCGCCGGAGGCGTTCGCACCCGGCTGGGCACCCGTGTCGGCACTCTTCGGCGGCACCAGCTCGCCCACCGGGTCCACCTTGCCGGATGCCTGGAAGCCCCAGTCGAGGAGCTTGGCGGTCTCCTTGTAGACCTGGTCGCTCTCGTCCTTCGCCGGGTTCATGACGGTGACGAGCAGCACCTTGCCGTCGCGTTCGGCGACACCGGTGAAGGTCGAGCCGGCGTTCGTGGTGTTGCCGTTCTTCACACCCGCGATGCCCTGGTAGGGGTCGAGGCCGTAGGTGCCGGCCAGCAGCCGGTTGGTGTTCTGGATCTCGAAGGACTTGCGGACCTTCTTGCCCTTCTTGTTCTTCTTGGTCTCGCCCGGGAACTGTGCGCGAACCGTAGAGGAGTACTCCCGGAAGTCCTTCTTCTGCAGGCCGGAGCGGGCGATCAGGGTCAGGTCGTACGCCGAGGACACCTGCCGCGACTTGTCGTAGCCGTCGGGGCTGACCACGTTCGTGTCCAGGGCCTGGAGCTCCTCGGCGTGGGCGTTCATGTCCTTGACGGTCTGGTCGACGCCGCCGTTCATCGCGGACAGGACGTGCACGGCGTCGTTGCCGGAGCGAAGGAAGACACCGAGCCACAGGTCGTGGACCGTGTAGGTCTCGTCCTCCTTGACGCCCACCATGCTGGAGCCCGAGCCGATGCCCGCCAGGTCGGTCGGCACGACCTTGTGCTTCGTCGTCTTCGGGAACTTCGGCAGCAGGGTGTCGGCGAACAGCATCTTCAGGGTGCTCGCCGGGGGCAGCCGCCAGTGCGCGTTGTGCGAGGCCAGGACATCGCCCGACTCGGCGTCCGCGACGATCCAGGAGCGCCCGCTCAGATCCTTCGGGAGGACCGGGGCGCCGGTGCCGAGGTTCACCTGGGTCCCGGCCTGGCCGAGCCGGGCACCGCCGACGGCCGACATGTCCGCCGGAGGTGTGGCCGACGGCGGGCCCGTCGGGCTGCCCGACGACGACGGCGAGGACGACGGGGAGGGAGAAGCCGATGAGGACGGCGACGAAGAGGCCCCCGGAGTGGCTGTCGGTGTCTCGTCCGCGAACGCCGGCGCGGTGGCGGTGACGGCCGCTGTGAGCGACAGGGACAACAGGGTGGCGGAAGTGACCAGCAAGGATGACTTGGCGGTCTTTTTCGAGGCGGGCACGGTCGAGAACGTACAGGGCGCCGGGCGGGAAGTCGCGCCACGCTCACGGCAGTCGTCGCCGTCGTCGCCGTCATGGCCGTGGCGCCCGCCGTCGCCGTCGAGCTCCGTACCCCGGACGAGGGCACCGTTCGACGGCGGCGATACTGGACGCATGAAGCTCAGCCGTCCCGTCTCCTGGTTCCTGCTCGCCTTCGGGGTGTGGAGCTGGGTCATCTGGATCACTTTCATTAAAAACCTCTGGAAGGACGGCAGCGGGCTCGCCTTCGACGACGCGGGCGATCCGACCGGGTACTTCTGGGTGCACCTGACGCTCGCCGTTGTCTCCTTTGTCCTTGGGACGGTCGTCGGGGGCATTGGGTTGCGCAGTATTCGAGCCTTGCGCCGCACGTCCCAACGGGGAGCCACCGCGTGATCATCGTCTTCATCGTCGTTCTGGTCCTGGTCCTGGCGGCCTTCGCCGGACTGCACTGGTACCTGTGGCGCCGCCTGGTGCGCGACACGACAGCCGGTCCTGGGCTCGCCCGGCGCCTGGGCACGGTCGGGGTGGTCGCCGCGCCGGTCCTCATGTTCGCGGCGTTCGTGACCGAGCGCAGCGGAGCGCCGTTCCGGCTCCAGCAGGTGCTGGCCTGGCCGGGGTTCCTGTGGCTGGCGTTGACGATCTATCTCCTGCTGGCGCTGCTGGTGGGAGAGGCCGTACGTCCGCTGCTGCGGCGCGTGCTGGAGCGGCGGGCGGCGCCGGAGGACGAGCCCGGGCCCGTGCCGGTGGAGGTTTCCGCGCCCGCCGAGGTGGTGGGGGCGGGGTCGCGGCAACATGTCGGTCCTCGGTCCGGCGCGATCGATCCGGCGGCGGAGGACCGGCCTCGGGAGACCGGAGAGGACGCGCCGGCCACCGCGGGCGGAGGCGCCTCCGCGGCCCCTCCGGGCGGGCCGGCGGGGGCGAGGGCAGGCAGTGGCCCCTCGCGTCGCCTCTTCGTCTCGCGCGTGGTGGGCGGGGCCGCCGCGGCCGCCGCCGTGGGCACGGTCGGGTACGGCACGTACGGCGTTCTGCGCGGGCCGAAGGTGAAGCGGGTCACCGTGCCCCTGGCCAAGTTGCCGCGGGCCGCCCACGGGTACCGGATCGCCGTCGTCAGTGACATCCACCTCGGGCCCGTGCTCGGGCGGGGGTTCGCCCAGCGGGTCGTCGACACGATCAACTCGACCCAGCCCGACCTCATCGCGGTCGTGGGCGACCTCGTCGACGGCAGCGTGAAGGATCTCGGTCCCGCGGCCGCGCCGCTCGCGCAGCTCAGGGCCCGGCACGGGTCGTTCTTCGTCACGGGGAACCACGAGTACTTCTCCGGCGCCGAGCAGTGGGTGGAGCACGTACGGGAGTTGGGCCTGCGCCCGTTGGAGAACGAGCGCACCGAGTTGAACGGGTTCGACCTCGCCGGGGTCAACGACGTGTCGGGCGAGGACGAAGGCCAGGGGCCCGACTACGAGAAGGCGCTCGGCGACCGGGACCGGGCACGCGCGTGCGTGCTGCTCGCTCATCAGCCGGTGCAGATCCACGACGCGGTGGACCATGGAGTGGATCTCCAGCTCTCCGGTCACACCCACGGTGGTCAGATGTGGCCCGGGAACTTCATCGCGGGCCTCGCCAACCCGACCCTCGCCGGTCTTGAGCGGTACGGCGACACCCAGTTGTACGTCTCCCGGGGCGCGGGCGCCTGGGGGCCTCCCACGCGGGTCGGGGCGCCGTCCGACATCACCGTGGTGGAGCTGGCGTCGAAGCAGGCGTGAGAACAGCCGGGCGTGCGCACAGCTGGGCCTGAAAACAGCCCGGCGTGCCAACAGCATGGACATCGACCGGCTGATTCAGGACAGTCGGGAGTACGCGGACCGCGGCCGTACGGTGGCGGAATTCCGCGGGCTTCAGGGGGCCGTGGTGCGCTATGTGTCGTTCGTTCCGTCGCGGCGGCGCATGGAGTAGGTGCTCAGCTGCGAGAACGCGGGCGGCGGGCGGTACCCGTCGACGGCCCCGGGGGTCCTGCGGTTCCGGAGCCTCCGCCGAATTGACGCGTTCACGCGGGGTTGACGATTGCGCGAGTGACGCGATGGGCTCACTCCACGCAGCACCATGTGTCGGAGGTGTGCGCGGGGTGAGGAGCAAACGTGTTGAGACGCAACTCCTTCCGGCTGCCCCGGCATCCGGCCTCGGTCGGGCTCGCCCGGCGCCGGGTACGAGACCATCTGTCGAACTGGGGGCACAGCGCGGGCGAACCGGCGTTCGAGGACGTCGTGCTGCTCGTCTCCGAGCTGGCCACCAACGCGGTGCGCCACGGGCCGCTGCTGGAGCGGGAGTTCGAGGTGGCGGTGACCGCGCTCGCGGACGGCTCCTGCCTGATAGAGGTCTCCGACGAGAGCCCCGTCCAGCCGCGGCTGCGCGTGGTCGAGGACTACGACGAGGAGTCCGGGCGCGGCCTGCGCCTCGTGGAGAACCTCACGACCGCCTGGGGGGTGTGGAGCCGGGGGCGATACGGGAAGACCGTGTGGGCGCTCGTGCCGAGCACTCCGCTGTGAGCCCGGTGAACGACGTCCGACGCGTGGTGGCAACGGCGCCCGACGCCCGACGAGTGGTGACAACGGAACCCGGCGCCCGACGAGTGGTGCGGGCCGGGATGCTCAGCCGTGGGTCCGGGCCGGCAGTGTCACCGTGACCGCCAGGCCCTTGCCGGGGGCCGTCCGTACCGTCACCTCGCCGCCGTGGGCCGTCACCACGCCCTGCACGATCGCCAGTCCCAGACCGCTGCCCGCGCCGCCGCTCGCGCGGAAGAAGCGGTCGAATATCCGGGCGGCGTCCTCCTCGTCGAGTCCCGGGCCCTCGTCCGCGACACACAGCCGTACGACCCCGTCCACCCGCTCCAGATCGAGCGTGACCGGCACGTCGGCGGGTGTGTGCGTGCGTACGTTGCCCACCAGGTTGCCCAGGATCTGCCGCAGGCCCGATTCGTCGGCGTGCACCAGGAGCGCTCCCTCGGCGCCCACGGACACCGGGCGCTCGGGCTGCTGGACCCGCAGGTCCTCCGCCGCGTCCCGGACGAGACGGCTCAGGTCGACGTTCTTGAAGCGCAGTTCGGGCTGCTGGTCGAGGCGGGCCAGGGTGAGCAGCTCGTCGACCAGGCGGCCCATGCGGTCGGCCTCGCCGGTCATCCGGTCCCAGGCCCGCTTCCGCTCGACGGGCTCGCGCAGCATCCCCTTGTCGTACAACTGGAGGTAGCCGCGGATCGCCGACAGGGGCGTACGCAGCTCGTGCGAGGCGTCCGCGACGAAGCGGCGCAGCTGGGCGGCGCTGCGCTCGCGCGTGCGGTACGCCGACTCGACCTGGTGGAGCATCGAGTTGAGGGCGAGCCGCAGCTGCTCGACCTCCTGGGTCGCGTGATGGCTGGAGGGCACGCGGCGGGTCAGATCCCCCTCGGCGATCGCCGACGAGGTTTCCACCATGTCCTCCAGGGGGCGCATCCGGCGGCTCACGCTGAGCATGGTCAGTACGGCGAGCAGCGCCAACAGCAGGGTCCCGAAGGCGAGATCGAGCTTGAGCGCCCTCGCGACGCCTTGGTGCAGTGCCTCGATGGAGGTGGCCATCAGGATCATGGTGTCGTCCGTGAGCGAGACCGCGGTGACCCGGTACGGAGTGCCCTTGACCCGGACGTCGTGCGGCTCGGTGTCGTCGACGAGCGCTCTCGGGTCGTCCATGGCGGCGGCGAGGGCGCGCTGGTTGTCGGTCGGCTCGAAGCTGCCGATCGTGATGGGCTGCCCCTTCCTGTCGACCGCCGCGAAGAGGGAGTCCGAATTCGGCGGGCCCTCCGATTCCGGCGCCTTCCCGTCCCGGACGAGCGCCAGCGCGCTCAGCGAGTCGATCTGGCGCGCCGTGATCTGCGTACTCCCCAGCGAATCCCGTGTCTTGAGCAGCTGTGTGTCGATCTGGTCGAGCAGGTAGTGCCGCATGCCCATCAGGCTCACCGCGGTCGCCATGACGATGCCGAGCGCCAGCAGCGCCACGTTCGCCAGCGTCAGCTTGCCGCGCAGCGAGTGGATGCCCCGGTGGCAGCGGCCGCCGACGATCATGCGAGCCCGTATCCGACGCCCCGCCGCGTGGTGATCACCGGGGCGCCGAGGGCGTCGAGTTTGCGCCGCAGATAGCTGATGTACGTCTCCACGACGGTCGACTCGGCCGAGTGCTCGTACTGCCAGACGTGGCGCAGGAGTTGCTCCTTGGGCACGATCCGCCCTCCGTTGCGCACCAGGAAGCGCAGCAGCGCGTACTCGGTGGGGGTGAGCTCGACCGTGCGGCCCGCGCGGTGCACCGAGTACGTCGTCTCGTCCAGCTCCAGGTCCCCGTAGCGCAGCGGCGGGCGCTCGGTCAGGACGTCGGCCGGGCGGGTGCGGCGCAGGACCGCGGCGATCCGGGCGACCACCTCGTCGATGTTGAACGGCTTGGTGATGTAGTCGTCGCCGAAGCCGAGCGCGCCGACGATCTCGGCGGGCGCGTCGCGCGCGGTGAGGAACACCAGCGCCAGGTCCGGCTGTTTCGCGCGCAGTTCGCGGCCGAGCGCACGGCCGTCGCCGTCCGGCAGCATCACGTCGAGGAGCGCGGCGTCCGGGCGCGTGCGCTCGGCCAGCGCCAGCGCCTGGCGGACGGTACCCGCCGTCATCACGTCGAAGCGGTGGTAGCGCAGGGCGATGGCCAGGACGTCCGCGATGCTCGGCTCGTCCTCGACGACCAGGATGGTCGCCCCCTCTTGTGCGGTCATGTCCCCAGTATCGGCGCGGGCACCGACAACGGGGGCGGGTTGTGCCTTGGAGTTCCTTGTGAGTCATGGCGTCGCGGTGTCCAGGCAGGCACCGCGCACCCGATGCTGAGCCGCAGGACCTGGGGGACCAACCGACCGACCGTACGAATAAGGAGCGTTGAGGCGTGGCGACATTGGCACGGTGGTGCTATCGGCACCGGCTGGTGGTCCTGTTGCTGTGGGTGGGGACGCTGTTCGGCGTGGGCTTCGCGGGTTCCGCCGCGGGCACGGACTACGCGAACACCTTCTCCCTCCCGAACACGGACTCCACTCGCGCGTACGACCTGATGGAGAAGGCCTTCCCGCAGAGCTCGGGCGACACCGACACGGTGGTGTGGAAGGTCGACGACGGCACCGTACGGGACCAGTCCGTACGCTCCCGGATCGAGCCCGCGCTCGAAGAGATCGGGCAGATGAAGGGAGTCGGCGAGGTCAGCAGCCCGTACGTCTCCCAGGGCGGCTCGCAGATCAGTGAGAACGGGCGGATCGCCTACGCCCAGGTCACCTTCACCGAACAGGCGAACGGTGTCCCGAAGGAGCTCGTCGAGGACGTCGTCGACACGGCGCAGGCCGCCGAACGCGACGGCCTCCAGGTCGAACTGGGCGGCCAGGCGATCACCCGGACCCAGGAACCGCCCACCGGCATCGCCGAGATGGTCGGCATCGTGGCCGCGGCGGTCGTCCTCTTCCTCGCCTTCGGCTCGGTCTTCGCGATGCTGCTCCCGCTGGTCGTCGCGATCGCGGCCCTCGGCACCGGCCTGATGACGACCTCGCTGCTCAGCCATGTCACCGACGTGCCCGAAGTCGCCCCGCTGCTCGGCTCGTTGATCGGCCTCGGCGTCGGCATCGACTACGCGCTGTTCATCGTCACCCGGCACCGGCGGGGCATCATGCGCGGCATGAAGCCGGAGGCGGCGGCGGTGACGGCGCTCAACACCTCGGGCCGGGCCGTGCTGTTCGCGGGCGGCACGGTGTGCATCGCGCTCGCCGGCATGCTGGTGATGAACATGCGCTTCCTGGACGGCGTGGTCATCGCGACCTCGCTGATCGTCGTGCTGAGCGTGCTGGCCGCGACCACCCTGCTGCCCGCGCTTCTCGGGCTGCTCGGTATGCGCGTCCTCAGCCGCCGGCAGCGGCGACGGCTCGCCGCGACCGGACCGCTGCCGCAGGAGGAGAGCGGACTGGCCGCGCGCTGGTCCGGGTACGTCGAGAAGCGTCCGCGGTCGGTCGCCGTCATGGCGCTGGTCGTGATGGCGGTCCTGGCGCTGCCCGTACTGTCGCTCCGGCTCGGCGCCACCGACCAGGGCAACCACCAGGAGTCGACGACCACACGACAGGCGTACGACCTGCTCGCCGAGGGCTTCGGGCCCGGCTTCAACGGCCCGCTCCAGGTGGTCGTCGAAGGCGGCGAGACGGATGCCCTCGTGTCGAGCATCCGGTCGACCGAGGGAGTCGCACAGGCCGCGGCCGCACCGCCCTCCCGGGGCGTCACGGTGATCCAGGTCGTGCCGAGCACGTCACCGCAGTCCGAGCAGACGGACCAGCTCATCGACCGCCTGCGGGACGACGTGATCCCGGCCTCCGGGACCGAAGCCCATGTGGGCGGCGTGACCGCCATCTTCAAGGACTTCGCGGCCGTGACCGGCGACCGGCTGCCGTACTTCGTCGCGACGATCATCTCGCTCGGCTTCCTGCTCCTCCTGGTGGCCTTCCGCTCGATCGTGGTGCCGCTGACGGCCGCCCTGATGAACCTCATCGCGGCCGCCGCGTCCTTCGGAGTGCTGGTCGCGATCTTCCAGTGGGGCTGGGGGACGGAACTCCTCGGCATCGGCAAGGAGGGGCCGATCACCGCCTTCCTGCCGGTCATCATGCTGTCGCTGCTCTTCGGGCTCTCGATGGACTACCAGGTGTTCCTGGTGAGCCGGATGCACGAGGAATGGGTGCACACGAAGGACAACGCGCGGGCGGTCCGGGTCGGCCTCTCCGAGACCAGCCGGGTCATCAACTGCGCGGCCCTGATCATGATCTGCGTGTTCTCCGCGTTCGTCCTCAGCGGCGACATGGAGGGCGCGATGGCGGGCATCGGGCTCGCCGCGGCGGTCGCGCTGGACGCGTTCATCCTGCGTACGGCCCTGGTGCCGGCCGCGATGCATCTGCTCGGGAACTCCAACTGGTGGCTTCCGGCCGGCCTGGAGAAGCGGCTGCCGCACCTGGCGGTGGAGCCGAAGGAGGAGTCGGTGCAGGACGTGTCCCACGCGCGCGTGCCCGACGGTGACGGCGGCTCCACCGTCGTCCACGGCTTCGTCCGCACCCCGGACGGTGAACCCGTCGAAGGTGCCGCGCTGACCCTGCTCTCCACGGGCGGCGGCCGTCAGCTGGACCGGGTGACGTCCCTCGCCGACGGTTCGTACATCGTCTCGGCGCCGGCCCCGGGGACGTACATGCTGTCCGTGACGGCCGACGGACACCCGTCCCGCGCCCAGCAGGTGAGCGTCGACGGGGAGCCGCTGGTGTACGACGTGGAGCTCGTGGAGGACGAGGTGGACGCGGTCAACTAGTCCTGGGCTGCCCGGCTTTGAGGATCTGCTCCACATCGAGGGTGACCGTGGCACCGATGGAGTCGGGCAGCGTGACGATCTCGCCGGGGGCGTGGACGCGGTGGCTCGCGTACTCGTCCCCGGCGGGGTCGGTGAGGACGTGGAGGCGTTGGTGCTTCCGGTCGACGATGACGTAGACGGGGATCTTGGCTCCGGCGTATGCGGTGACCTTGGTGCGCAGGTCGGTCTGGTAGTTGCTGGAGGTGACTTCGAGAACGAGGCGGAAGGCGATCGGGTCGTAGCAGTTGTTCTCGACGAGGTGATCTTCGATGTCGCCGTCGACGACTACGAGGTCGGGGATCGCGTAGTCCTCGATACCAGCGGGGAGCCAGAGCCCGACTCCTTCGAGCACTTCCGTTTCGCCGCCGTCCAGACCCGCGGTGTAGAAGGGGCGCCTCAACCTGGACAGAGCGCGGGCGTGAGCGACGTTGGGGGGCGGGCTCACGATGATCATGCCTCCGATGATCTCGACGCGGTACCCCGGAAGGCGGTCCATGATCCGGTTCGCCTCCGCGATCAGCGGACGGTCGCCGTAGGGCCGCTCGACAGATGCAGCGGACATCACGTGCCTCCTGTGGGCTGGGGTCGAGAGCATCATCGTAGGCAGGCCGGATGCCAGGTGTCCCGTTCGAGCCGCTTCACCCGATAGTGATCATTCCGCGCGCCGCTTGACCGCCGGATCCGGCAAGGCGTTCGTCATCCCCGGCAGGAAGTCCGTGAACAGGTCGTGCACCTCGCGGACCAGCGGCCGCAGCACCCGGAAGCGGGCCAGCGAGACGCCGAGAGAGGTGAGGCGGGCGCCGCGCTCGGCCAGCCGGTAGCTGCGCTCGCGGCCCTCCGTGCGGTCGAAGATCCAGTACAGGACGAGGCCCATCTGGGAGAGCCACAGCAGCTCGGGGAGCACATCCCGAAGCTCCTCCGGGACCTTCGCCTTGGAGCCGGCCAGCACCTCGCGGCAGACGCCGATGGCCTCCACGCGCGCGTGCTCCGACTCGGCCGAGAACGGGCTGAGCGGGCTGTCCGGATCGGCGGCGTTCTTGAAGAACTGCACCGCGAACTCGTGGTACGGCGTCGCCACGTCCAGCCACGCCTTCAGCACCCCGGCGATCCGGGCCTCCAGGTCCTTCTCCCGGTCCAGGACCTCACGGACCGCCACCCGGTGCTCGGCGGCGAGCCGGTCGTAGAAGCCCTGGATCAGGTGTTCCTTGCCGGCGAAGTAGTAGTACGCGTTCCCGACGGAGACCCCGGCCTCCTTGGCGATGGCCCGCATGGTCGTCTTCTCGTAACCCCGCTCCTGGAAGAGACGCATCGCCGTCTCCAGGATCAGGGCCCGCGTCTGCTCGCTCTTGGCGGGCGTACGGGACGGTCCGGGTCCGGGGCCTTCGGACTCCGCGGGGCCTTCCGGTCCACTGACACTGTCTTTCGCTGCTGGCACGGGACAGAGCCTAACGAGGCGCGCAGGTGTCGCCGTCGCAGGCGGGCGCGTTGTACGTCCAGCCCGCGGCCGGGTTGTACACCCACCCGTGGGCTCCGTAATGGGCATTCGCGCCCTCACGCCAACGCCCCTGCCGCCGCGCCGCCTGTCCTTCACGCCACTTGGCGGCGGCGAGGACCGCGCCCCGCGCGAGACGCGCCCCGGCCGGAGTGCTGAGCCGGTGGGCCATCGGGCGGTGCTCGGCGAGCGCCCACAGGGTGACGATCCAGGCGGCGGCGCCCCGGTAGACCTGGCCGGAGTCGCCGACCACGGTGATCTCGTCGAGCGTCGCCGCGTGGTCGAGCCCGGGGAAGCGGTGCCGGGCCGCTTCGGAGTCGGCCGGAACGAGCTCCAGCGGCACCAACTGCCGCTGCCGTACGAGCCAGTCGCGCAGGAAGGCGCAGAGCGAGCACTCGGCGTCGTACAGGACGGTGAGCCCGCGGACCGGGACGCGCGCGGCGTCCCGGCCCTGGGTGGCGGTGGCCATCGTGGTCACGCCCCGACCGCCGGGGCGACCCAGTCCTGCGGCGGCACGGGCGGCTGCTGCTCGCGCTCCATGATGCCCCGGCGGCGGATCTTGTTGAGCACGTACACGTTGCCCAGGTGCATGGCGCCGAGCACCAGGAGCACCACGCCGACCTTCGTCGACAGGGCCTCGAACACCCCGCGGGCGTCGGCGATCTCGTCGTCCTGGCTCAGATAGAGCGCCACGAAGCCCAGGTTGACCAGGTAGAAGCCCACCACCAGCAGGTGGTTGACGGCATCGGCGAGCTTCTCGTTCCCGTGCAGCACATCGGCCAGAAAGATCCGCCCGTTGTGGCTGAGTGTCCGCGCCACCCAGATCGTCAGCGCGACGCTGACCAGCAGATAGATGACGTACGCGACCACCGTGAGGTCCATGTCCCCACCCTCTCTCGAACTTCTTGAACGCGTTCAAAACGCTGTCGAGGAAGAATGTAGACGGGTTTTTGAACATGTTCAAGTCAGGCTTGGTGGTTGGCTTGGTGATCGCCTGGTTGGCCGGTCATCGGGTGGTGGTCGGTCCGGGGACGGATCGGGTGATCCGGCGGGGGGTCTGTGGGACGGTCGGAACTGGCATGGCCACTTTCGCGCCGCGGGGGCGCGTCACAGGACGGGGCGGACGGCGTATCGCCCTCAAGTAGCTCTACGGCTGGGGTGCCCCCACAGGTGCGTACGCGCCACGGTCGCGGGCTCGTCAGGCCTGGCCGGCGCGCCCCAGTTCCGGCCGTTTGCTGTAGTCGGTGAACCCGATGACGTTCCCCCACGGATCCGCGACCTCGACGGTCCACCCGGTCGCCGCGGAGGAGGGCGCGTCGAGGGACGCGATGCCCGCCGAGGCCAGCGCGGCGGCGGTACCCCGGGCGTCGCGCACCTCCAGCCACACCCGGGGCGACCCCCATGGCGGCGGCCGGTGCCCGAGCTCCTCCTCCCGGCGCAACAGCACCCCGGGCGTCTCGCTCCCGACCTTGAGCAACGCGATCCCGGCCTCGTCGAGCCGGAACCCGACGGTGAACCCGGCCCGCTCGTAGAAACCCACGGCCTCGTCGAGATCGCCCACCGGAAGCAGCACGTTGTCGAAACCGAGCAGTTCGTACGACTCGTTGTCTGACATGGCGTCAGGTTAGGGCGGTGGTCGGGGCTGCCGGGGGAGGCGGCCGCGGCGTCACCCGAGTGGCACGGGGGCAGGCGGGCAGAGGCGCGGCGGCACGGCGGCACCGATCAGAACGCCGCCTCCGCTATGCGCATCACATACGGCGTCTCCGGGGCCCGGTCCGTCGGGTTGATGGCGTAGACGAGGAGGCGGCGGAGGTCGCGGGTGGCGAAAACGCCGCTCGTGTAGCCGGCGGCGTGGCCGCTCTTGCCCCAGACGAGGGTGCCGCCGGGGAGTTCGGTGCGCTGGAGGCCGCCATAGCTGAACTGCCGCTCGCCGCTCGCCGCCGCGGGCATCCGGAACAGGTCCTTCTGCTGGGCCGGTGGGAGCAGGCGGCCGCGGTACAGGGCCGTGAAGAAGCGGGCCAGGTCCGGGGCGTTGGAGATCATCCCGCCCTCCGCCCAGGAGTGCGGGCTCTGGACGCTCACGTCCTTCAGTTCGTCCGAGCCGGAGCCCGGCACCACCACCATCCCCCGCGTGTGCGGCGCCGGTATCGACCAGTCGTCCAGCGCCGGTACGAAGGTGTCGCGCAGACGGAGTGGTTTCAGGATGCGGGTACGGACCTCGGTGCCGTACGAGCGGCCCGTCACCTGCTCGATGAGCAGGCCCGCGATGAAGTAGTTGATGCCGTTGTACCGCGTGGCCTTCCCCGGCTCCGTCGGCTCTCCGCACGCCAGCGACGCGTCGACGGCCTCGCGCGGTGACATGTCTTCCTCGGCGCAGGTCATGATCGGGAGCCCACTCGTGTGGCTGAGCAACTGGCCCACGGTGACGGGGTGGTAGCCCGGCGGCAGGAGGCCGGGCATCAGTTTCTGCACCGTGTCGTCCAGGGTCAGCTGTCCCTCCGCGGCCAGTTGCAGCAGCACCGTCGAGGTGAAGATCTTCGTGATGCTCCCGATGCGGAAGTGCGCGTCGGCGGACGGTACGGACGGGCCGGTCAGGCCCGTCCAGCGGCCGTCGGTTCCGCTCATCCGGATCAGGCCGCCCGTCACGTTCTCATTGGGTACCTCGGCGAGTACGGCTCGCAGTGCCTCCTCGTCCAGCTCTTGATGCCGGTGCGCCACACCGCGCTCGGGCCCGGCCGCCACCGCCGGCACGGCCCCCGCCACCAGCGCTGTCACCACCGCTCCGGCTGCCACGGCCCTGGCCCATCGCTTCTCGTGTCCACGTGAGTTCGCCACACGCACAAGCCTCGCGGCGTGCGGCCCTCCGCTCCATCGGGAAGATCCCGGACGCACCCCTGACACGACCCCGAGCCGACCCCGAGCCGGGTGATGAACCGATGTGGAGACGACCGTGCGCGATGACTGATTGTCAGTCAGGCTTAACAGCCGCCCACGCGCCTGGTGCTCAGCGCGATGTCGTCCATCCGCATGTCGTACGAGGAGGGGGAGGGGTCGGCCTGGTAGAGCTGCCAGCCCAGCTTGAGCTTGTCGAAGGTGGGGAAGACGAAGTCGCCCTCCGTACCGCCGTGCTGCTTCGTAGAGACGGTGAGGTCGGACTTCTCGACGCCGTCCAGGTAGACGGTGACCCGGTTGTCGGTGGCGTCGAGGTGGAACTCGACGCACTGCCAGGCTCCGGCGGTGACCGGCGCGGAGGTGCGCCAGGCGGTCCAGTCACCGGTGGAGCTCAGGTCGGAGCCGACGCCGAAGAAGTTGCGCTTCTCGGTGGGCACGTACTGGCCGCCGAGCGGACGGACCAGCGTGGGGGAGTCCGAGCCGGAAGCCTCGGCGAGGGTCCAGTGCGCCCAGTCGGGAGCGGTCGGGAAGGCGTCGACCTTCACGCGCATACGGGCCCAGAAGCTGTTGCCGGGCGGCGCGAGGTCGGACAGGACGAGGAAGGCACGGCCGTTGCCCTCGGTATGGACGCGGAGTTCGCGGCCGGGTCCGCCGGAGGTGCTCGGCTCGACGGTCAGCGTGCCGTCGGAGGTGTCGGTGGTCCAGCCCCGCCCCGCGGTGACCGGACCGAGGGGGAGCCGGTCGAAGCCCTCCCGTACGAAGGTGCCGCTTCCGTACGGGGCGGGCGTCGCCGAGGCGGTGGCGGGTATCGCGAACAGTACGGCCGCGGCGGCGGACAGCGCGGCGGCGGCTTTCCTCAGGAGGGGCATGGGCTCAGCCTGCAACCGGAACCCCGTCTGTCACATGAACCACACGGGATATGGCTGATTGAGACCTCAAGTATGTCTGAATCGCCGGGAGTTGCGGCCGGAACGCGTCGGCAACGGGCCGGCCTCTTCAACTCACAGACCTGGCCGATGAGTTCTACAGGTTGCTTGTCTTGGACTGTTGAGGTCGCGTTGCCACAGTGGACGCAGTCGAGTCCTCAAGGAGGAGGCATGGCCGCAGAGCACGATGCGTCGCCGGGTCCGCCGACTGCCGAGAGCACGCGGACGGACGTCGAGAAGGCCCTGCTGGGTGGCGCCACATACCGCAGCCTGGGCGAGCAACGGCTCTCGCCGGCCGAGGAGCGGTTCGAGAAGGGCCGCCGACTTGTGGGCTGGTTCCTCGCCCCCGCGGTGGCCCTGCTCTTCGGTCTGCTCCCGCTGGACATGGACGGCGCGCAGCAGTCGCTCGGGGCCGTACTCCTCGGCGTGATCGTGCTGTGGATCTGTGAGCCGGTACCCATCCCGGTCGGGGGCCTGATCGGGGTTTCGGCGATCATCCTGCTGGGGGTGGCCCCCTCGGACGAGGTGCTGGCGCCCTTCGGCTCGACCACCGTGTTCACGTTCATCGGGGCGTTCATTCTTGCCCAGGCCATGCTCAAGCACGGGGTGGCACAACGCGTCGCGTTCTTCGTCCTCGGGCTGCCCGGCGTGGGCCGGTCGACGGTGCGCATCATCCTCGCCTTCGGGGGCATCACCTGCCTGTTGTCGGCGTTCGTGTCCAACACGGCGACGGTCGCGATGCTGATGCCCACGGCGATCGGCATCCTCGCGGTCGTCGCGCGGCTGATGCAGGACCGCGGTGTGGTGCGCCCGGACTTCGACCCGATGCGGGTCCGGGTGGGCGCCGCGCTGATGCTCATGCTGGCCTACGGCGCCAGCGTCGGCGGGCTGCTCACCTCGGTGGGCTCGCCGCCGAACCTCATCGGCCGCGGGCTGATCGAAGAAGCCACCGGCGAGCGCATCTCGTTCGCTCAGTGGACCCTGGCGGCCCTGCCGATCTGCGCACTCATGTTCATCGTCCTCGCCGCCGTCCTGCTGCTGATCAACCGGCCGGAGGTCCGGCAGATCGAAGGCGTCGAGGAGTACGTCCGCGCCCGCCGCGCCGAGCAGGGGCCCATGAGCCGCGCGGAGAAGAACACCGTGGTCGCGTTCGCGGTCACAGTCGCCCTGTGGCTCGTCCCCGCGGTGGTCGGCCTTGCCGCCGGCACCGACTCCAGCGCGTACACCACCGTCGACGACCGGCTGAACGAGGGTGTCGCGGCCGTCATCGGCGCCGCCCTGCTGTTCATCCTGCCGGTCAACTGGTCGCGCCAGGAGACCACGATGACCTGGCGCGACGCGAGCCGGATCGACTGGGGCACCATCCTGCTCTTCGGCACCGGGATCATCTTCGGCGCCATGCTGTCCTCCACCGGTCTGGCGAAGACGATCGGCGAGAACGCCTCGGACGCGCTGGGTATCGGCAGCTCCTTCGCCATCACCGCTTTCGCTGTCGTGCTGGCGATCATCATCTCCGAGACCACCAGCAACACCGCCTCCGCCGCGGTGGTGGTGCCCATCGTCATCCCGCTCGCGGTGGCGACCGGGGTCGACCCGGTCGTCCCCGCTCTGGCCGCCACGTTCGCCGCGTCCTTCGGCTTCATGCTCCCGGTCTCCACGCCCCAGAACGCCATCGTCTACGGCACCGGGTGCGTGCCGATCACCCGGATGATCCGCTCCGGGATCACCTTCGACGTGATCGGCGCGATCCTGATCATCGGGCTCTTGCCCGTGATGGCCGCTGCCACCGGGATCGGGGGGTGACAGCTACGCGTCGCAGGAAGTTCCTCGCGGGCTCGGGGACCGCGGGGGTACTTCCTCGACGACCGCCGTCGACGACCGCACGACAGCTGTCGATGTCACCCGATGGCGATGCGGGTCTGCCAGTAGCTCACGGGGCCGATGATCTCGGTGCCGGAGCCCGAGAGGACCGTCTTGCCGCCCGCGTAGAAGCGGACCGAGCCGTCGGAGCGTACGGTCCAGACGTCGGGAACCGAGTCCCCGTTGGCGTCCGGCGTTCCGACCAGCAGCGGGATGCCGGCGCTGGACCAGCCCGCGGCACCGTACTCGGTGTCCTCGCCGCCCGACGAGTTGGCTCCGGACTTCAGGGAGTTCAGGTCGACCCCGCCACTGCTCGCGGCGATGCCCTTGCGCAGCAGTAGGCGCGCGGAGACATCAGTGCGGTACACCAGGTCCGTGACGCCGTCTCCGCTGATGTCCTGGACGGTGACCAGGTCGCGCTCGGTCCAGGTCGAGGCGGCCAGGCGGATCGCCTGGTCGACGGTTGCCCCGTGGTAGCCGGTGAAGGCCCACAACTCGTCGCCGACCGTGGCGAGGAAGTCGGTCCGGCCGTCACCGGTGGCGTCCCCGGCGGACACGATCTGGGTGAGGTCGGCGGGGCTGGGAGCGCCGTCGGGCAGCAGGATCTCGCGGCGCTTGTCGACGTTGACGGCGCCGTAGCCGTCGCCCGGGTAGACCCACAGCCTGCCTTCGACGCGGACGATCAGGTCCTGCAGGCCGTCACCGCCGTAGACGTCGCCGTTGTGGGTGATCAGCGCGCCCTTGAAGTGACCGGAGGGCGCGGCTACGAAGGAGGGCAGATCGTCGCCGTTCGGGTCCTTGGCGGGGTTGCCCCGGTAGGCCCCGGGCATCGAGTAGTCCAGGTCGCCGGTGCCCTTGGCCAGGTCCTTGTCCGCCTGTGACGGGTAGAGGGAGAGGTTGCCGCCCTCGGTGACGACCATCAGGTCGGCGAGCTTGTCGCCGGTGAAGTCGCCGGGGGCGTCGGCCTGGTCGCGAGGCGTGACATAGAAGAAGTACTTCGTCGGCTGGGACGGGTTGCCCGCTCCGTCCACGGCCCTGACGTACAGCACGTTGGGACCGGCGGTCGGCGGCTTGGCGTTGCCGATGGTGGCACTGACGGTGGTGGCTGTCCCGGAGGTACGCGTCAGAGAGCCTGTGTAGGAGGCCGAGTTGAAGCCGTACTCGTAGCGCACGACGTCCGTGTTGAGGGCGCGCACGGTGAACGAGCCCGCCGTCCCGAACTTGAGCGTGCTCCAGTTCGTGTCCTCGTCGTCGTTGCCGAAGCCGTTCTCGCTGCCGTCGGCGTTGGGGAAGTCGGTGGAGCTGACCTTGGGCGGCTTGGGGGCGGTGGTGTCGAGGACGAAGCGGCACGGTGTTTTGGCTGGAGAGTAGCCGGAGGAGGCGTTCGCGTCGTCGACGGCCCGCACCCGCCAGGAGTAGACGGTGCCGTTGGCGAGCGTGCTGGTGGAGAAACCGCTCGTGGTGCGCAGCGCGGTGTCCTTGTCACCGCCGACGGAGACCTTGCCGGTGGCCTTGAGCAGATCGCCCGTGCTGTCCCACTTGCCCTTGGCCCACAGGTCGAAGTCGAGGAAGTCGAGGTTCTTGTCCTTGTCGGACGCCCGGGCGGTGAACGTCAGACTGCCCGAGCCCATACGCACGTACGGCTCGGTGGTGGTGCACTTGCCCTCGGGGCCGAGGTCGAGAGACTTGGAGTCGACGGTCGGCTTGCGGTTGTAGACGAGTTCCAGGACGGGCGCGTTGTCCCCGTTGGCGCGGAACTTCTTCCACGCGTACTGCGCGTGCTCGTCACGGGCGCGCATCCCGAAGGTGATGGTGTCCTCGCCCTTGTCGGCCCGCTTCTGCGCGGCCTTCTTCACGTCGAAGGTCTCGTACGCGTCCCGGCAGCCGGACTTGTAGCCGTGCGCGAAGCTCTTGGTCGCGAACTTGTTGCCGTCGTGCAGCTTGGGGGCGTTCTTCCAGTTGGTGTGGGAGTTGATCTCGCCGGTGAGGTGCACGCTCATCGAGCGGGCGCTGCAGGACCAGGAGTACGTCTCCAGAACGCGCAGCTTCGCGCTGGTGATCTTCGTGCCCTTGAGATCCTTGTCGAAGGAGATGTTGAAGTACGAGCGGGAGGTGCCCCACGTGTCGGACTCGAAGCCGACGCGGGCCTCGTGCGTACCGCCCTTGTTGAAGCCCTTGCCGTTGTAGAAGGTGGCGTTGGGGTGGCGGCTGTACGCGGTGGTCCAGTTCTGGGTGTGCTTCTTCACCGACGGGTCGATGAACACCGGGTATGTGGTGGCCGAGTCCGCGAGGAAGTCCTGGGCCGGGGTGAGCGTCCAGTTCGCCCCGGACAGGTCGGTCTCGACGAGCTCGCCGCGGGAGTCGGGGGAGGGGCCGTCGAGGCCGGGCAGGCCGAGCGTTGCCGCGGAGCCGCTCTGCGAGGGCGCGGGCGTCGGCTCGGCAGGGGCGGACGGCAGCGGGGACTCCGCCACGGTGGGATCCGGGCCGTCGGTGGCCGCCGACAGGGTCTCGGGGCTCGCGTCGGCCTGCTCGTCCGTCTCGATGAGCTCCTCGGTGGGGCTCGGGCTGTCGCTCGGCTCCTCGGTGACCGGGCCGGTGGGACCCGGGCTCTCCGATGCGGTCGGCTGGGCGGTGGCGCCCGACCCGGCCGCCGCCGAACAGGGCCGCGAAACACTGGACTTGGAGACGCTCGACAAGGACGCTCCGGTCGCCGGCGAGGTCTTCGAGCGGGACCTGGAGACCCTGAAGGTCGATGTCCCCGAGGACCTGGAACAGGCCCCGGCCGGCACGGCGACGGCGCCGCCCGCCGACACCGGGACGGTCAGCTTCGGTTCGACGGCGAGTGCGACCCAGGCATCGGCGCGTACGGGCCCGATCGCGGCGCGTAAGGGCACGGCCCCGACGGCATCCCGCCAGGGAGCGACCGCCCAACAGGTCGACCTGACCCCGGTCGACGACCTGCCCGTCAGCCTCGGACAGGCCCCCGACCAGGCCGCGCCCACGGGCACTTGGCAGGTCTCCGTCGCCGCCCGCACCGCGCCCGTGTCCCAGGGCGTCGACGGCGCCGTCGTGACCGTCCAGGCCCCGGCCACCGGTTCCGTGCCGGTCTCGGTCAAGCTGGACTACGCCGAGTTCAGGAACCTCTACGGCGCCGACTGGGCCTCCCGCCTGCGCTTCGTCCAGTTTCCCGAGTGCTACCTGACGACGCCGGACGACGAGGCGTGCCAGACGTACGAGGAACTGGAGACGGCCAACGACACGAAGGCCCAGGCCATCACGGCCACGGTGGACACGGCTGCGGACGGAACGGTCACTCCGGCCGCAGCGCGGGCGATCGGCGCTGACGGCCCGTCAGTAGCCCAGGCGTCGTACCGCGCCTCGGTGACCCCGGCCGCGGCGACCGGCGACACGGCGGTCGTCGGCGCGGTCGACTCCGGTGGTGGTGGCGGCGGTTCGTTCAAGGCCACGCCGCTGGCCTCCAACGGCAAGTGGGAGGCGGGTGGTTCATCGGGTGCGTTCACCTGGTCGTATCCCCTGACCCTCCCGGCAGCACCTGCGGGTCCGGCCCCCAACGTCTCCTTCACCTACAACTCGCAGACAGTGGACGGCCGTACCGCGGTCTCCTCGCCCCAGGCATCCTGGATCGGCGAGGGCTGGGGATACGACCCCGGCCACATCGAGCGCCGCTACCGGGCCTGCCAGGACGACCGCAAGGCGATGAACTCAGGCACGGCCAACAACACGGCGAAGAAGGACAAGACGTCGGACCTGTGCTGGGTGTCGCACAACGCTGTGATGTCTCTGGCAGGCAAGACCACCGAGTTGGTGCGGGTCGGCAGCACCGACACCTATCGTCCGCAGCGGGATGACGGCACTCGTGTCCAGCTGAGGACGGGCGGCAGCAACGGCGACAACGACGGCGAGTACTGGGTTGTCACCACCACGGACGGCACCCAGTACTTCTACGGTCTGAACAACGTCGGCGGCGGCCACGCCGACACCAACTCCGTCTCCACCGTCCCCGTCTTCGGCAACCACCCCGGCGAGCCCTGCCATGCCACCGCCTTCGCCGACTCCCGCTGCGGCGCGGGCAAGAAGCAGGCCTGGCGCTGGGGCCTGGACAAGGTCGTCGACGTGCACGGCAACGCACTGGTGGCCAACTGGAAGCAGGAGACGAACCACTACGCCGTAAAGAAGAAGTTCAAGTCCCCTGAGCAGTACGACCGTTACGCCTACCCGACGACCATCGAGTACGGCATGCGCTCCTCGGACCTGACCAAGCCCTCCGCCACGGTCGAGTTCGGAGCCAAGCAGCGCTGCTTGAAGTCGGAGACGGCCTGCGACGCGGCGAACTTCGCCAAGACCGACGACCCGGGCGCGTACCGGCCCTGGTGGGACACACCCGGCAACCTCAACTGCAAGTCCACGTCCAAACTGTGCCCGGCCTTCCCGTCCTTCTGGACGCAGATGCGCCTGGACACGGTGACGACGAAGGCGGCTCGCGCCGGTCAGACCGGCCTCGGCAAGGTGGACACGTACACGCTCCACCAGTCCTTCCCGGAGGACTGGTACGACACATCGCCGGGCCTCTGGCTGAACTCGATCACCCGCAGGGGCTTCGCCCCGGGCGACAGCACCGGCACCCTCCAGTCCAAGGACGGCGTCAGCTTCGCCGAGTACTCGGTCGGCTCGACCTCGCCCCTGCGCCTTCGCCTCATGGACCGCCAGCTCCCGAACCTGGTCTCCAGCGGCCCGAACGACCAGGGCCCCGGCTTCACCCGGCCCCGCATCGGCACGGTCGCCACCGAGCACGGCGGCGACATCGAGGTCGAGTACAAGGGCGGCTGCGCGAGCGAACCGTCCGAGGACAAGGGCAAGAACAACGGCACCTGCTATCCGGTCCGCTGGTCCCCGGACGGCGACGAGAAGACGCCCGCGAAGGCGTGGTTCAACAAGTACGTCGTCGACTCGGTGACCGAGACGGACAAGGTCACGTCGCGCGGCAAGCCCGTCCACGTGACGTACGACTACTCGGAGCCCGCCTGGGCCAAGTCCGACGACGAGTTCACCCGCCCGTCCCTGCGCACGTACAGCGACTGGCGCGGCTACCGCAAGGTCGCGGTCACCAAGGGCAGCAAATCCACCTCCAAGTTGGGCGAACCACAGTCGCAGTCGTACTCCGAGACGCGGTACTTCCAGGGCGTCGGCGGAGTAGTGAAGGACTCCACGGGCGCGTACACGCTGCTCGACGATGACGAGCCGCAGTACGCGGGCATGACGGCGGAACGCATCACGTTTCTCAACTCGGACAAGGGCGCCAAGGGCGTCAAGAAGAGAACCCTCAGCTACCCGTGGTCGAAGCAGACCGCGTCCCGCTCGCGTGAAAGCCAGGACGGAACGGACATAGCGCCGCTTCTTGCGCACCGCAGTGGCATCCAGCGCACGGACGAGATCCAGACAGCCGATCCGAGCTGGCGTGCCGTCCGGACGCTGACGTCCGTCGACGAGACGTACGGCCTGCCGATCCAGGTCGAGACGGCTGTGGTCAAGCCGAACGGGTCCGGAGAAACCCTGTCCGACCAGAGCTGCACCAAGACGTCGTACGTGCACAACACGTCGACGTGGCTGATCGGGCTGCTCAAGGAGGAGCGGAGTACGGGCACTTCGTGCGCCGACCACGGCACGGCCGATCCGGCCACCAAGCTCATGTCGGCGTCGCGGACCAGCTACGACAACCTGGCATACGGAGAAGTGCCGACGAAGGGGCTCGTCACCTCCACCGCCGCGATCGACGGTGCCGGAACCGCGTACTCGGTCATCACGAAGACCACCTACGATCCGCTGGGCCGCCTCCGCACCGTCACTCCGCCGGGCACCGGTATGACCGAGACCCAGTACACCCCTGGGGATGCGGGCGGACCGGTCACGTCAGTCAAGACGATCAATGCGAAGGGGCACGCTGTCACCACGGCCTTCGATCCGGGCCGAAGCCTTGCGCTGACGGTCACCGATGCGAACGGTCGGGTGACGCGAAGCGAGTACGACGCGCTCGGACGTCTGGTGAAGGGCTGGTCGCCGTCGCGCTCGTCCGGCGGCAGGACGCCGGACATAGAGATGGAATACCAGGCGGCGATCGCCACCTCCGAGAAGACCCGACCGGCCGCCGTCACGGCCAGGACGTTGAAGGACGACGGCTCCTACAGCCGTCAAGTAACGATCTACGACGGTCTGATGCGCCAGGTCCAGAGCCAGTCCGAGGCTCATGGCCCGGGCCGGATCGTCACCGACCTCACCTACAACGACCACGGTCTGCCCGACGAGCAGACGGGTGCCTATGTCGCGAAGGGTGAGCCGGCCGTCGAGCTGTTCGCCCCCAGGTCGAAGGCGCTGATCCCCAGCTGGGTCAAGCTGCGCTACGACGGTCTGGAGCGGCAGGTGCGCCAGTCGACGTACTACGACGGCGACTTCGAGTACGCGACGCCGACGGAGTACAGCGACACCAGCACGTACGTGAATCCGGCCGGCTCGACCGCGCCGCGGATCCGGACCTACACCGACGCCCGCGGCCGGGTCACCTCGATCCACCACTACAGCAAGGACGGTGAGAGCTCGGGCGACGGACGTCTGACCGCGTACGAGTACGACGCCCGCGGCAATCGGACCAAGGTCACGGACCCGGCGGGCAACGTCTGGACGTACACGTACGACGCCCGTGGCCGGGTGACGTCCACGACCGACCCGGACGTCGGCAGGACCGACACCTTGTACGACGAGGCCGACCGGCCGAACAAGGTGACCGACGCCAAGTCGAGGACGACGCACACGGAGTACGACGAACTCGGCCGGATCAAGAACGTCCGAGAGGGCTCCGCGACCGCCACCCCCGCCAAGTCGTACACCTACGACACGCTGCCGGGCGCGCTGGGCCAGCCGGTCGCCTCGACCCGGCACACCTCGGGCGGCGACTACATCAGCCGGGCCACCGGCTATGACACCGACTACCGGCCCACCGGCAGCGAGACGGTGATCCCGGCCCACACGACGACCACCGGTCTGTCCGGCACGTATGCCTACGCGTACACCTACACTCCGACCGGCAAGCCGCTGTCGATCACACTGCCGGCCGTGGGCGGACTCGCGAAGGAGAAGGTCGTCACCCGCTACAACGGTGACGGCCTCGCCGAGTCGACGTCAGGCCAGGCCTGGTACACGTCCGACGCGACCTACTCGCCGTACGGCGAGGTACTGCGCACGGTCTCCGGATCCCAGCCCAACCGGGTGTGGACGACGAACTTCGTCGACCCGCACACCGGCCGTCTCCAGCGCACGGTCGCGGACCGCGAGACCGCCGGCCCGCACCGCATCACGGACAGCCACTACTCCTACGACATCTCGGGCACCATCACGTCCAACGCCCGCAAGCTGTCCGAGGCTTCGGGCACGACATGGGACAACCAGTGCTTCACGTACGACGTGATGGGCGAGCTGGTGAACGCCTGGACGTCGAGTGTCGCGCCCGCCGGGAGCGGCACCGGGTGCAAGTCGTCGGGCGGGGTGGTCTGGGGTTACCGCACCGATTTCGCGGCCTCGTCCGGTCCGGTGGCGGATGCTCCGGATGCGGCGACGGACGTGTCGAGCCCGGACGCCACGCCGACATCGACCCTGGCCGCGACCGCTCCGAGGGCGTTGCCGAGGACGGTCATGGCGTCGCGCTGGAGGGGAAGGCGTACGTGGGTGTAGACGGTGGCGGTGACGCCGACGTGGTCGTGGCCCAACAGCTCTTTGATGACGATGAGTTCGAGAGTGGTGCTCAAGTCGGGACGACCTGGGAGGACACAAGTGGGCACAAGTGGGGCGCAGGCGGCGGCCTTCTTCCGTGAGATCGTTCAGACTCGTACCGTTTGGTGGGTTCGAGATGACGACGGTAGTCCGACGCCGGTCTCAAGTTCTGGACGGCCGGCATTTCCCTATTGGTCATCGGAGGCCCGTGCGCATCGCGCTGCTCAGCTATGGGGTCCTCAATTTCGTGCTGTTTCAATGCCGCTGGATCATTGGCGAAGCGCGGCTTTGCCGGATTTAGCCAGGGATGACTTCCGGGTAGGGATTAATTGGAGTGGACAGCACCTGACTGGATGGGATTTCAATGTCAATGAAGTGGTCAATCGTCTCATTCACGTGCTTGGCGAACCACCATACGACGGGTAGATTCGGTTGACCGCAACACGGACGCACAACACAGAACTTCCACGCACATCCACACACAAGCCGAATAGCGCTCACCTGCGAAAACGTAGATGACAGTTCCTCAGCCCGCACACGTATTAGAAGAGAGGTCTAGACCGCAGACGGCAACGGTTGACGGCAACGTCCGCGGACGGGGGCTGCGCAGAGCGCGGGAGCATAGGCCGGACTACCAATCGGAAGCCCCACTGTCCGACCGCTCGGCAGCAGACCAGCCGGGCACCCGAGAGGCCGTCCGGCGAGCTCGTACCGTGCGGCGTCGGCACCCGGGCCGAACTGCCGTCCCGAACGCCTGGGTCAGGTGGCTGGCTGAGGTCGCGACGATGGAGATAACTGGGCTGATGCCGGTGCGGGGTTGAGCGAGACACACGTGGCGGATGACCGGCCAGCGCACCCGCCGTTGTGGCTGACCTTCTATGGCAGAGGCCAGAACGCTCCACAGCCGTGAGCGCGCCACGCACGTGGGGGCCCGCCCCTGCCGGGGCTGACGAGTGCGGGGGAGTCTCGATCGGCTGCGCCAGGCAGGGGGCGGGTGGGTCAGCGCGGTGCGGCGCCTGGGCGAGCGAGACGGCCACGTCTGGCGCCAGGTCCGCCAGGGGCGGGTGATGATCTCCCGGTAGGTGTGGTGGGACGGGTTCTGGCCGCAGTGCCGCAGGACTCCGACGCGTAACGCACCCGGCAAGACCGCCTCGCGGACATAGTTCCTCTACATCCCATCGAGGCGGCCCGCCATGCAGGCCGCGCGCTCGCCCGCCGACTCGCGCTCAGGCGTTCCGCCCGCGCGGCGCGGCCAGCGCGCTGCGCAGCCGGACCTGGAAATCGTGCCCGGTCAGGACGGCACTCCGAGACTTTGAGGAACCGGCCTTCGCGCGAGCGTCGAAGATCACGATCCCTGCTCGGGCACTGCGGGCGGGCGAGGAGTCAGCCCGAGCCGCGGGGCAGCGTACGGGGCCATGATCTCTCCCGCGAAGGCCGCTTCCTTGGACTCTCCGTGCCGCGGTCGAGTTCAGACCGTGTACAGGCGCAGCTTGACGCCGAGCGAGTCGGCCAGCTGAGTCAGGTCGTCGGGATCGCTGGTGACCACCGGGGCCTGGTACTGCACCGCGGTAGTGATCACGATCGCGTCGACCACGTCGGAGGTACCGGAGGCGGCACACGCCACGCCGGCCGCCCGGCCCATGCGCTCGTCGTCGGGCAGGATGTCGCAGCCCTTGAGGACTCGGGAGATCTGGTGCTGCGGCCCGCCGCGCCAGGCCTGGGCGAGGACCACTACCGGCACCAGCGGCCGGATCCGGGCGGCGGTCAGCTCGTCGTGCAGGGCCAAGAAGTCGGGGCGGCGGCGCTCGGCGGCCACGAGGGCCCCGGTGTCGTAGACGATGGTGCGCACGTTCTCAGGCCGCCCGCCCCGATGCGTCGTCCAGTAGGCCGGTTTCGGCGAGAAACTGCCGGGCGCGTTGCCGGGACTCCTCGGGCAGCGGTCCGTGCTCGCGCTCGAAGTCGGCCAGCAGCTCGGCCATCGCGGCGCGAGCCTGGGTGGCCAACTCGGCGAGGTGCGCCTTCTCCACCGCGGCCTCGGCCAGCCAGGCAGAGACCGGCTTGCCTTCCTCGGCGGCGGCGGCCTTGATCGTCTCTTCGATCTCCGGGGGCACCGAGATCGATAGTTTGCGTGCGGTCATGGCGCCACCATAGCGCGCGGTAGGAACGCGTTCCTACCGAAATCCGTCATGAAGCCTGCGAGCGCGGGCGGGATCGGGTAAGTGGTCTGGACCGCCGACGGCAACGCTGGCGGCAACCGGGACGTACAACCACGCACTGAAGGCGGGCTGAGGTTCCGAAACTCCCAATTCCACTTGGACGGAGCACGCAAGGGACGACTGCGCCTGAGTACCCGTACCCAGGTTGACTGTGTCGCTTGGCTCTGACGCGGGTGGTCTGCGTTCTCCACGATGGGATGGCCCCCCACCCCGCGTCGAATGAGGTGTTTATGGGCCGTGACCTGCAGTTGCGCGTTGCCACTCCGGAGGATCTTGAGTGGATCTACGAACTGCGTCATCGGGTGTACGCGGAGGAGTTGGGCCAGCATGTGCCGGATCCGGGCGGGCGGCTTCGTGACGGGCTGGACGGTGACAACGTCTATCTAGTGGCGGCGCGCGGCGCGGTGCGTATCGGCTTTGTCAGTCTGACTCCGCCGTGGGTGGGGCGGTACGCGCTGGACAAGTATCTGAGCTGCGACGAGTTGCCGTTGTTGGGCGAGGACGATCTGTTCGAGGTGCGCATCCTCACCGTTGAGCCGCGCTGGCGGGGCACCGTGGCGGCGCCGCTGTTGATGCACGCGGCGCTGCGCTGGATCGCCGCCCGGGGTGGTCGCCGGGTGGTGGTCATGGGGCGCACCGAGTTGCTCGACATGTATCTGGCTGCCGGGCTGCGTCCGGTCGGCCGTACCGTCCGCAGCGGTGCGTTGACCTTCGAGGTGTTGACCGGCGCAGTGACCGAGCTGACGACGGTCACGATGGAGCGTTTCCGCACGATACTGGAGCGCCTGCGGTCCCAAGTGGACTGGCGGCTGGACGTGCCGTTCGCACCTCGGCCGGACGGTTGCGAACACGGCGGCGCCTCGTTCACCGCCATCGGTACGGATTTTCGCAGCCTGCACCGGCGTCATCAGGTCGTCGCGGCCGACGTGTTGGACGCCTGGTTCCCGCCGGCCCCCGGGGTGCGGGCAGCGCTCGCGGAGGATCCGGCCTGGGCCGCCCGGACCTCGCCGCCGACCGGTGCCGAGGGCTTGTTGGCGGAGATCGCCGTGGCCCGGGCGCTGCCGGTGGAGACGTTTGCGGTCGGCGCCGGTTCGTCCGACCTGATCTTCAGGGCGTTCGGCCAGTGGCTGACACCGCAGAGTCGGGTGCTTCTGATGGATCCGGGGTACGGGGAGTACGCCCATGTCACGGAGCGGGTGATCGGGTGCCGGGTGGACCGGTTCCGGTTGCGCCGCGAAGACGGCTGGCGGATCGATCCGGCTCGGCTGTCCGCGGTTGTCGGGTCCGGTGACTACGACCTCGTGGTGGTGGTCAATCCGAACAACCCGACCGGACGCCACGCGCCGGCCGGTGAGTTGCGCTCGGTGATCGCCGCCGCGCCGGGCCGGACCCGCTGGTGGATCGACGAGGCGTACCTGGGCTATGTCGACCTGGCCGAGTCGCTGGTCGACCTTGCCGCGACGGACCCGCGGGTCGTAGTCTGCAGTTCACTGTCGAAGATGTATGGGCTGTCCGGTATGCGGGCTGCGTACCTCGTGGCCGAGCCCGCCACCGCGGCGCGGCTACGGCTGCGGACGCCGCCCTGGCCGGTCAGTCTCCCGGCGCAGCTGGCCGCCGTGGCCGCCCTGCGCGACCCGGCGTACTACCGCGACCGCTGGCTTCGCACCCACGTGCTGCGCCGGGAACTGGCCGCCGACCTGGCCGGGTTGGACGATACCGTGGTGGTCGAGGAGGGCGTGGCGAACTTCCTCACCGTGACCCTGCCGTCCGGCGGGCCGAGTGCCGCGCAGGTGGTGAACGAGTGCCGCCGCCACGACGTCTATCTGCGCGACCTGTCGCCGATGTCGTCGGCGTACCAGGGGCGCACCGTGCGCATCGCGGTCAAGGACACCGCCGAGAACGCGCGCATCGTGGCCGCCTTCCAGGCCGCCCTGGAGGTGCTGCGGTCGGGTGCCACCTCGCCCGTGCCGACCTCGCCCGCTCCGGTGCCTGCCGGCGTGCCCGCCGCCGGATCCGCCCGGTGATCACCGTGGCCTCCCTGGCGCCCTACCTCGGTGGGGCGTTGGCGCTGGGCGGCGTCGCGGTGGCGGCCTCCCGGCGCCGCGAGCTGTTGATCCGGTGGTGCGCCTGGGCGGTCGGAGTGCCGCTGGTCACCGGTGCGTTCTGGTGGGGCCGCCCCGGCGCCGCGGCCATCGCCATCGCGGTCGGGGTGATCGCGGTGATGGAGTTCGGCGGGCTGATGCGGCTGGGTCGGGTGGACCGGGGCGTACTGGCCGCCGCGGTCGCAGGCGTGGTGCTGGCCGCCTGGTTGGCGCCCGGACAGGAGCTCCGGGCGGTCGCGGTCGGGGCGCTCGCGGTGGCCGCGGTGCCGCTCCTGGCCGGTGACGCCGACCAGGGCCTGCACCGGCTCGGCGCCGGGCTGCTCGGGCTGGTCTGGCTGAGCGTGCTCGCCGCGCTGGTACCGCTCGGGGCGGGGGCGCTCGCGCTGTTCGTGGCGGTCTCGGTCGCCGACATCGTGGCGTACTTCGCCGGTCAACGGCTGGGCGGGCCAAGGCTGTCGCCCCTGTCACCGGCCAAGCGCTGGAGCGGGACGCTGGCAGGGGCGGCGGCCGGCGTCGGCGTACTCGCCGTGCTGTCCGCGCTGACCTGGCCGATGGCGGTCGCGGTGGCGATCGGCGGCCCGGCCGGCGACCTTCTCGAATCCATGGTCAAACGAGGTGCCCAGGCGAAGGACGCCGGCCACTGGCTACCCGGCTCCGGCGGCCTGCTGGACCGGATCGACTCGCTGCTCGTCGCGCTGGCCGTCCTGCTTGTCCTGAGCTGACCCTCAACAGCCCTGACTGGCCAGTGGACTTGGTGATGACGCCCTCACGGGCGGTCGGTTATCTCCCGGCGGGCGCGGCCGGCAGTGAGCCATGTTGGCCGACCGACGCCTCGTCGGCCGGCCAAGGACGGCTCCGGCTCCGTAGCGATGAGGGTTTTAAGGCTTGAGTACCGCCAGTACGTCGTCGAGCGGAACATCGGCGGGGTCACTCATATCGAGACCATCGAACGTCTGCCAGGTATAGGACGCCGTCCCGCTCTCCCGCAGCGGATGCAATTCGGCCAAGTCCGGATCGTCCCGGAAGCTGTTGAACGCCTCTTCGGACTCCCATTCAACGAGAAACAGAACCTGCCGTGGCGTGAGGTCACCGGCCACGTTGTCCCGGAAACGGCCGAACGCCACCATTCGACCGCCATATCGCGGAGCCTCTTCGGGCAAGCGACTGAAATACGCCAGGTACTTCTCCAAGTCGACCACGTCAAACATATTCAGGGCGTAAAACTTCTTCTTCTGTGAATTCGCAATCATTGCCAATACCCTCTCCGGCATCAGGAAACTTGTGTGACGGGAAACCGATCGGTTCCCTCATCGTAAACCGATCGGTTTCCGCGTGCAAGCCCGAGCGGAGTGGCGAGCTCCGACTGCGTGGCGTCCGCCGCCGCGTGTCACGTACCCGGTACAACCGGCCACCCGCTGTGGCCCTCCCCCCGTTCCTCCTGGCAACATGACCGGCGACCATGTTCATGGCCATGTCCAAATCCATGCCCTCGCGCACCGGATCAGTCGGAGCACCGGGTCAACCGGTTCAATCACAGGAGTCGTCGCCTTGAGTGAGCAGCCCCAGCAGCCCCCGCAGCAGCCCCAGAACCCGCAGCCGGGTTACGGATATCCGAACGCCGGCCCGTACGGCGGTCAGCCCGGCCAGCCCGGGCCGTACCAGCAGGGACAGCAGGGGCCCTACCAGGGCGGTTACCAGCAGCCGGGTCAGCCCGGCCAGCCCGGTTACCAGCAGCCCGGATACCCGGCGGGCGCCATGCCGCCCGGCACGTACACCGGCGACCCCTCGGCCCCGTACGGCTACGACCCCTTCGGTCGCCCGTACTCCGACAAGTCGAAGATCGTCGCGGGCGTGCTCCAGCTGACCCTGGGCACGCTGGGCATCGGCCGGTTCTACATCGGCAGTGTCGGTGTCGGTGTCGCCCAACTCCTCACCTGCGGCGGCCTCGGCATCTGGGCGCTGATCGACGGGATCATGCTGCTGGTGGGCAACAGCGCCACGGACTCGCAGGGACGGCCCCTGCGTGGCTGACCCCGGGCCCGCGCGAGGGTCCGTCCTGCCTGTCCGTTCCGTCCGGTCCATCCGGTCCATTCCGTCCGCCCTGCGGCACCCGGCGGCGGCACCCCTCGCGGTGCTGGCCGCCGGAGTCGCGGGCGCCGGCTATCTGTACGGCACCAACCCGCACGAACCGGGGCACCTGCTGCCCGGTTGCCCGTTCCGGTTCGTCACCGGGCTGCTCTGCCCGGCCTGCGGCGGCACCCGCATGGCGTACGACCTGATGCACGGTCACTTCACCGCGGCCTGGCACGACAACCGGATGCTGCTGCTGGCCTCGCCCTTCGCCCTGGCGCTGCTCGCCCGTTGGGGCATGGAAGGGCTGCGCGGCCGACGCTGGCGGCCCTCGCTCAGCCGCCGAACCCAGGCGCTGATACTGCTCGTCGCCGTGGCGTGGACCGTGGCCCGCAACCTCGTATAGGTCGGCTGGGTCTCTAGGTCGTAAAGGCCGTACGGGCCGGGCTCGTGGGCATCTCGTGGGTGCCCAATCGGGCACAAGTGTCAAGCGAGGTTCCGGACAATGGATCACGGAATCGACACGATCGCTCTCCCTCCCTCCCCCTGGGCACTCCCGCCCCTCTAGGCTCCAACCTCCGCAGGGGGGATGAGCGCACACGTGCAGTCATCGTGGATTCCCTCCTGGGTTCCGCTCGGAACATTCCGTTCCGCTTTCTTCTTCATGCCAGGAGCAACACGCATGTCTGTCCCCACCCCTGACGCCCCGTTCGGTGTCGACCACGCCGGCCGCCCGTACTCCGACAAGTCCAAGATCACCGCGGGCATCCTCCAGCTCTTCCTGGGTGGCTTCGGCGCCGGCCGCTGGTACGTGGGTTCCAACGGTGTGGCCATCGCCCAGCTCCTCACCTGCGGTGGCCTGGGCCTCTGGGCGCTGATCGACGCGATCCTGTTCTTCACGAGCAACGACCGCACCGACAAGCAGGGCCGCGTCCTGCGCGGCTGACGTCGGTGGCCTGACGGTCCGGCGGCCTGACGGCCTGACGTACGACGAGGGCCCCGTCTCCCAACCCGGGAGACGGGGCCCTCGTACGCGTACGGCCAATGCGTACGGCCGACTACCTCAGAAGCGGCGCGTGATCAGCGCCCGCTTCACCTCCTGGATCGCCTTCGTGACCTCGATACCGCGAGGGCAGGCGTCCGTGCAGTTGAACGTCGTGCGGCAACGCCACACGCCGTCCTTGTCGTTGAGGATTTCGAGCCGCTGCTCGCCCGCCTCGTCACGCGAGTCGAAGATGAAGCGGTGCGCGTTGACGATCGCGGCCGGGCCGAAGTACTGGCCGTCGTTCCAGAACACCGGGCACGAGGACGTGCAGGCGGCGCAGAGGATGCACTTCGTCGTGTCGTCGAAGCGCTCGCGGTCCTCGGCGGTCTGGAAGCGCTCGCGCGTCGGCTCGTTGGTGTCCTTCGTGATCAGGAAGGGCATCACGTCGCGGTACGCCTGGAAGAACGGCTCCATGTCCACCACGAGGTCCTTCAGGACCGTCAGGCCCTTGATGGGCTCGACCGTGATGGGCTTCTCGGGGCTCAGGTCCTTGATCAGCGTCTTGCAGGCCAGCCGGTTCTTGCCGTTGATCCGCATGGCGTCCGAGCCGCAGATGCCGTGCGCGCAGGACCGGCGGAACGTCAGCGTGCCGTCCTGGTCCCACTTGATCTTGTGCAGCGCGTCGAGGACACGCTCCTTGGGGTCGATCTCCAGCTGGAAGTCTTCCCAGACCGCCTCGCCCGAGACCTCGGAGTTGAAGCGGCGGATGCGGAACGTGGCCGTGATGTACGGGGAGTCGGCGAAGCCGGCCTCCGGCTTGCCGGCGCTGTCCGCCTTGTCCAGGGTGGGAGTTGCCATCAGTACTTACGCTCCATCGGCTGGTAGCGGGTCTGGACGACCGGCTTGTAGTCGAGACGGATGGACTCGGTGCCGTCGTCGCCGACCTCGCGGTACGCCATGGTGTGGCGCATGAAGTTCACGTCGTCGCGGTTCGGGTAGTCCTCGCGGTAGTGACCGCCGCGGGACTCCTTGCGGGCGAGCGCCGAGACGGCCATGACCTCGGCGAGGTCGAGCAGGTTGCCCAGCTCGACGGCCTCCAGGAGGTCGGTGTTGAACCGCCTGCCCTTGTCCTGGATGGACACGTGCAGGTAGCGCTCGCGCAGCTCGGCGATCTTCTCGACGGCCGTCTTGATCGTCTGCTCGGTGCGGAACACCATCACGTTGGCGTCCATGCACTCCTGCAGTTCCCTGCGGATGTCGGCCACCCGCTCCTTGCCCGTGGAACTGCGCAGCCGCTCGACCTGGGCCACGACCAGCGAGGCCGGGTCCTCGGGCAGCTCGACATGAGCGGCGACCGTGGCCGAGTACTCCGCCGCGGCGATGCCCGCGCGCTTGCCGAACACGTTGATGTCCAGGAGGGAGTTGGTGCCCAGGCGGTTCGCGCCGTGCACCGACACACACGCGACCTCGCCGGCCGCGTACAGGCCCGGCACGACCGTCGTGTTGTCGCGCAGCACCTCGCCCTGGACGTTCGTCGGGATGCCGCCCATCGCGTAGTGCGCGGTGGGCTGGATCGGGATCGGGTCCGTGTACGGCTCGATGCCGAGGTACGTACGGGCGAACTCGGTGATGTCGGGCAGCTTGGCGTCCAGCTGCTCCGGCGGGAGGTGCGTGAGGTCGAGGTAGACGTGGTCGCCCTCGGGGCCGCAGCCGCGGCCCTCGCGGATCTCCGTGTAGATGGAGCGGGAGACGACGTCACGGGACGCGAGGTCCTTCATGACCGGCGCGTACTTCTCCATGAAGCGCTCGCCGTCCTTGTTGCGGAGGATGCCGCCCTCACCGCGGGCGCCCTCCGTCAGCAGGATGCCCATGCGCCAGATGCCGGTCGGGTGGAACTGGAAGAACTCCATGTCCTCCAGCGGCAGCCCGCGCCGGTAGACGGCGGCCTGGCCGTCGCCGGTCAGCGTGTGCGCGTTGGACGTCACCTTGAAGAACTTGCCGGTGCCGCCGGACGCGTAGATCACGGCCTTCGCCTGGAAGACGTGGATCTCGCCGGTGGCCAGTTCGTACGCGACCACGCCGGCCGAGTGCTTGACGCCGTCGACCTCGGTGATCAGCTGGTCGAGGACGTAGAACTCGTTGAAGAACTCGACGCCCTCCTTGACGCAGTTCTGGTACAGCGTCTGGAGGATCATGTGGCCGGTGCGGTCCGCGGCGTAGCAGGACCGGCGGACGGGCGCCTCGCCGTGGTTCCGGCTGTGACCGCCGAAGCGGCGCTGGTCGATCGTCCCGTTGGGCGTCCGGTTGAAGGGAAGGCCCATCTTCTCCAGGTCGAGGACCGAGTCGATGGCCTCCTTCGCCAGGATCTCGGCGGCGTCCTGGTCGACCAGGTAGTCACCGCCCTTGACCGTGTCGAAGGTGTGCCACTCCCAGTTGTCCTCCTCCACGTTGGCCAGCGCGGCGGCCATGCCGCCCTGCGCGGCGCCCGTGTGGGAGCGGGTGGGGTAGAGCTTCGTCAGCACGGCGGTACGGCTGCGCTTCGTCGACTCGATGGCCGCGCGCATGCCGGCGCCGCCCGCGCCGACGATGACGGTGTCGTACTTGTGGATCTTCATGAGTCTCGTAGCCCCGGATCTAGCGGATGTTCGGGTCGAAGGTGAAGATCACCAGCGTGCCCAGCAGGATGGTGAACACCGTGGCGGTGTAGAGCAGGCCCTTGAGCCACAGCCGGGTGTTCGCGCGCTCCGCGTAGTCGTTGATGACCGTGCGCAGGCCGTTGGCGCCGTGCAGCATGGCGAGCCACAGCATCAGCAGGTCCCAGGTCTGCCAGAACGGGGAGGCCCAGCGGCCCGCCACGAAGGCGAAGCCGATCTTGGACACGCCGCCGTCGAGGACGAGCTGGATCAGCAGGTGGCCGATGACCAGGACGACGAGGACGACGCCGGACAGGCGCATGAAGAGCCACGCGGCCATCTCGAAGTTGCCGCGGGTCGACTTCGGGGTCTTCTTGGTCCGCTTGCGCGGGGCCTCGATCAGGGGCGCCGGGTTGTCGACGCTGTAGAGGGACTCGCCCTCGACGGGGCCGATGCCGGACGCGGCGGTCTTCTCGGTGGTGGACATTGGCGTCAGCTCCCGAAGACTTCACGAGCGGCGTGGCCGAGGACGGGGTACAGGGCCCCGACCATCAGCACGACCCAGATGCCGAGCACGGTCCAGAGCATCTGCTTCTGGTAGCGCGGGCCCTTCGACCAGAAGTCGACGGCGATCACCCGCAGGCCGTTCAGCGCGTGGAAGAGGATGGCGGCGACGAGGCCGTACTCCAGCAACGCGACGAGCGGCGTCTTGTAGGTGGCTACGACCTCGTCGTAGGCCTCGGGGGAGACACGCACGAGAGCGGTGTCCAGCACGTGTACGAACAGGAAGAAGAAGATGAGGACGCCGGTGACTCGATGAGCCACCCATGACCACATTCCTTCCCGGCCGCGGTACAGCGTTCCAGCCGGCACGGAAGAACCCTCCGGGAGCGGGGATTGGGGCCGCGCCGGCTTCTGTGTCGGACGGGCCCGGCCGGGTACGGTCCACCGGCCCTGGCCATCGTAGCGACGTGCTGTCGGAACGTTCACGGCGGGCCTACCCGATGTGATCAAACAGGCAAGCAAACAGGCTCGTACGGGCTACTGAGAGCGGCTACTGGGGTGGGGATGTCGCTGATTTGCCGGGTGCGGGTTCGTTGGGGCTGGGCGCGCAGTTCCCCGCGCCCCTAGGGGGCGGAGCCCCCTAGAAAGCCAGGCGGGCCAGGCGGCCCCTCGCCAGGCGGCGGAGTTCCTCCGCCGTCAGGATTCGTTCCTCCTCCGGATCGTTTGTCAATCGTGATCGGATTCCGGCCAGGACCTGGTCCAGGGCCTCCTCGGGGGGCGCGTCGTCCACGCAGATGACGAAGACGTGGCCGAAGCGGCTCTCGTAGGCGGCGTGGGCGGCGCTCAGGGCCGTGTGGGCCGCGGAGTACGTGCCGTCCGGGAGGAGGGCGAGGGACTCGCAGGCCAGGGCCTCGGAGAGGTCGCCCGGCGTCAGGTCGTACGCCGCCTCGTCGGCCGCGGCGAGGAGGGATTCCAGGTCCGGGTAGGGGCGGTGGTCGGCGATGCGGCGGGCCCAGCGGTGGCTGCCGCAGCAGGCGAGGAGGGCGCGCTCGGCCTCGTCGGCGGGCACGGCGTTGAGCCGCTCCAGGCCGGTGGGGCGGGATCCGGTGGGACCCGGCGCGAAGCGGGTCTGTTCCGGGAGTTCCGGTATGGCGACGACCTGGCCGGGGAGGCGGGACGGACGGTGCGCGGGCAGCGTGGGTTCCTCGGCGGTTCGGTGACGCGCGGGCATGCGCCACGCGTGATTCGGTGGGGGGTCAAGTGAGAGATGTGACGTCACGCTATCGAGACTTGACGGGAGCTGTCCGACGGATGCCCGAATTTCACCCGCACGGGAGAGTTTCGGAACGTGTGGTGGACGTTGGAGGGGGTGACGGGGCCGTAGGTTCACGGTGGAGGTGCAACGAATGCACGTGCAGGTGGGTGGTCTGTGGTGAACGCGCGTAGGCGCTGGGTGCCGGGGTCGGCGGGCCGGCGGCCCCTGCTGGTCGGCGCGGGTGTGGCGGTCGCGGCGGGTGCCGCGCTGACCGTCGGGCTCTGGCCGAGCGGTGACGACGGCGCGCCGGCGGGCCGACGGCCCTCGGACGGGAGTACCGCCGCGTCAACGGCGCCGACCCCGTCTCCGTCGCCGACTCGTACGTATCCGCTGTCGAAGACGCCCCGGACCATTCCGGCGGTACGCGAGCACACCCCGGCCCGCGGACCCGGCTGGCGCCCCGCGGCGGGCGGCCGCGTGCTCGTCGGCGACAAGGGGCTCGTGGACGAGGGGCGGCTGCTCGCCGGGGAACTGGGACTGACGTACGCGGGGTCGGGTGAGCCGCGCTCCGGCGACGTACGGCTGGACCTCACCGACGAGGACGCGAACGCCGAGGCGTACACGCTGACCGTGCGGAACGGGCAGGTGCGGATCAGCGGTACGGAGGAGGCGGGCGTCTTCTACGGGACGCGGACGCTCAAGCAGGAGGTGCGCGGGGACGGCGTGGCGCCAGAGGGGGTCGTACGCGACTCGCCGGCCAAGCCGCAGCGCGGGTTCATGCTGGACATCGCGCGCAAGCACTTCACGGCCGGCTGGATCGAGGACCGGATCCGTGAGCTGGGGGACCTGAAGTACAACCAGTTCGGGCTGCACTTCTCCGACGACCAGGGATTCAGGATCGAGTCCGACTCGCATCCCGAAGTCGTGTCCGAGGAGCATCTGACCAAGGCGGAGGTGCGGCGCATCCTCGCCCTCGCGGCGAGCCGGCACATCACCGTCGTGCCCGAGATCGACTCGCCGGGGCACCTCGGCGCGGTGATGGCCGCGCATCCCGATCTCCAGCTGCGCAACACGCAGGGTGTCGCCAGGCGGGGTGCGATCGACATCTCGAAGCCCGCGGCCGCGGACATCGTGGACGACCTGCTGAACGAGTACGCGGATCTCTTCCCCGGTCGGTACTGGCATCTCGGCGCCGACGAGTACCAGGCGCTGACGGTGGCGAGCCCCGAGGCTTCGTTCCCGCAGCTGGCCGCCGCCGCGAAGAAGGCGTACGGGCCGGGCGCCGGGATCGCGGATCTGGCGACGGGCTGGCTCAACGACCGGGCCGACGTGATGCGCGGGCACGGGCGCCTGCTGCGGGCCTGGAACGACGGGTTCTTCCCCGGGGGCGCCGTGCAGGCCGACGACGACATCGAGGTCGCGTACTGGACGGGCAAGGAGATCGGCGCGCGGCAGCCGGCCGAGTATCTGCGGGCCGGGCGCAAGCTGGTCAACTACAACGACGAGTACCTCTACTACGTGCTCGGCCAGCCCAACGCCTTCGTCTACCCGACCGGGCAGCGCATCTACGAGCAGTGGACCCCGCTCGTCGTGCGCGGCACCGCGCCGGTGTCCAAGGAGTACGACGCCCAGATCCTCGGCGGCTCCTTCGCCGTCTGGTGCGACCTCGCGGGCTCGCAGACCCAGGACCAGGTGGCGGCGGGCATCCGCATGCCGCTGCGGGCGCTGACGCAGAAGCTGTGGGATCCGCGGGAACCGGCGTTGCCGTGGGCGGAGTTCAAGGGGCTGGCGGGCAAGCTGGGCTGAATCGGGTGCACCGAGGTCTGCACCAACTGCCGTCGCCAGACGGCGGCGCCGGGCACGGCCCTGTGCGCCGAGTGCGCCGCCACGGACCCCTGCGCTCCAGGCCGTTCCGGCGCAGTTCGGGGCCACTTGACCATTTCGGTGGCGAACTGCCGTACGACTGTGATGTATTCGCGGCGGGCCGACCGACACACCGGGGGGAGCGGGATGGGCTACTGGGGTTATTTCGTCGTGGGTAGAAGCGAGTCACCGCTGGCGGAACTGGGCGCGCTGGCAGGGGCGTCGGGCATGACGCTGCACGAGCGCGCGGACGATGGCTGGCAGGTGTGGGAGTACCCGAACTCCCCCGACGGCGCCGCGGGCGACGTCGGGAACATGAACACCCTCGCCGAGGAGACGGGCGCGCCCGCGCTCTTCGGATACGTCATGGACAGCGACTGCGTGGTCGTCGAGGCGGCCGCGCCGGAGAGCGGCGCGTGGACGACGTGCCTGGCGCGGGACGCGATGGCCGGGTACCTCGGCGGGAACGAGGACGGGCTGACCGTCGACGACTTCTTCCTGGAACCGCGTGACGCCGTCAAACGGGCCGTCGCCTGGGCCGCCGAGTCGGGCCGCACGGTGAGCGAGGAGCCACTCCTCGACGTACTCACCGGCGAAGCGGATCCGTCCGCCGAGATGCTTTTCTTCCGGTTTCTGGACCGGCTGGGCGTTGTGCCCATGTAGATTTCGGCCATCTCGTGGTGTGACGTTCCGGCCACTGCGCACGCAGTAAGGGGAAGTGCGGGCTCCGTTACCAGAGGAGCCCCCACCGAGGGAGGCGTGGATGAGCCTGGTGGAACTGATCGCTCAGGCCGACGAGCGTGGTCTGGCGGCCAGCGGTCTGGCGTGCCTGGACCGCTGTGTGCCCCTGTTGGGCGGTGACGAGGACATCCTGCGGCCGTTGTGGGCGAGCCTCGCCGAGAGCGAGGAGTGGGGGTGGGGGGAGGACTGGGGCGAGCGCGTCGAGCAGGCGCGCGGCAGGCTCGACGCCCCGGAGGCCGCCGCGGCCGCCGAGAGCGAGGCCGCCGTGCTCGCGCACCGGATGCTCGGCGCCGTCCCCGTGGACCGCTCCGCCGCGAACCTCCGCGAGTGGGCGGACGCCTGCTCGGTCGCCGCGCTCCAGATCCACCGGCTGCTCGACGCCGCGACCGACGGGGCGTCCTCGGTAGCGGCCCGCCGCGAGGGCCTTACACAGGACATGTCGCCCCTCGTCGCCGCCGAACTGCGCCGCCAGATCGCCATCCTGGAACTGCTGTCGGCCCACGGCCCGGCCGGTCTGCGCCAGGCGCTGGACGTGTCGACGGAGGGACGGCGCGTGCTGCGCGCGGTCGTGTCACGACGGGCCCGCGGGCGGGTCTGACGGTACGAAGAAGGCCGGAGCCCTGTTCTCACAGGGCCCCGGCCTTTTGTCTCACCGCGCGGCCGGTTATGGGGCCAGGACCTGGCCCAGGCCCGCGCCGGCCGGTGTGCCCAGCTGGGTGAGGCCGTAGTACGCAGACCTGGTGACCGAGACACCGGTGGCGGTGCTCGGCAGGTACAGCAGCGTGCCGTTGCCCGTGTCCTCGCCCTCGGCGCCGATGAGCAGGTGGGCGCGGCCGTGCCCGGAGTAGTCCGTCAGGGAGACGGCGGAGCCCAGCTTGTCGTCCTTCTCCGTGGAGCCGGGGATGCCGGTCGTGTCCTGGGAGTAGGACAACGAGCCGGTGCCGGTGAGCCCCGTCGAGGTGCCCTTGAAGAGCCAGAGCGCGCCCGCGTTGGAGCGGTTGGCGCCGCTGCGGGTGATGTCCTCGTTCGGGGCGCCGGTGAGGACGTCCGCGTAGCCGTCGGCGTTGAAGTCGCCCACGGAGACCGAGGCGCCGAGCGCGTCGCCGGACTCGTTGGCGCCCGCGACACCCGTCGTGTCCTGGGTGATCTTCGTCATCCCGGTGGTGGTGAAGCCGGTGGACGTGCCCGGGACCATGGTGACCTGGCCGCCGGAGATCGCGCCGGACTCGGAAGCGTACGGCTGGCCGATGACGATGTCGTCGTAGCCGTTGCCGTTCACGTCGCCCGCGGCGATGGAGCGGCCGCCCTTCACCGAGATCGTGGACACCTTCGACAGGCCCAGCGCCTTGGAGCCCTTGAACCAGGTGACCTTGCCGGCGCCGGACTGGTCGCGGTAGTTGAGGGCCACGTCCGCGAAGCCGTCCCGGTTGAAGTCACCGGACGCGGCGTCCGCGTAGGCGAGGGCGCCGGAGACGGTGGTGAGGTCGCCCGCGACCTCGTGGCCGTCGTCGAAGCGGGCCGCCCAGTTGCCGCCCGTGCCGGTGGCGGCGGTGAAGACGTCCGCCCTGCCGTCGGCGTTGAAGTCGCCGACCGCGACCGTCGCGCCGAACTTCGCGCTGTTCATGGTGAAGTCGTCGCCGAGCGCCATGGTGTCGGCGCCGGTGTCGAACTTCGGGCCGTACAGGATCGTCACCGCGCCGCGGTCCACGTGCCCGGAGCCGTCGTCCTCACCGGGTGCGCCGATCGCGAGGTCCGCGTGACCGTCGCCGTTGATGTCGCCCCACGCCGTGGCCGCGCCCCAGCTGTCGCCCTTCTCGGAGACACCGGGGACGCCCGCGCTGGACTGGGTGAGCTTCACCTTGGCCGCCGAGACCGGGCCGTTGAGGCCACCGGGCGCGATGACGATGTTGCCGACACCGCTCGATGCCTTCGGCACTCCGGCGACGACGTCGCTGATGCCGTCACGGTTGAAGTCCGCCGTAGGGATGGCGGAGTTCTTGCCGGGGCCGGAGGCGTACCGGCGGATCTCGCTCAGCTTCGAGTAGAGGTTCTTGCCGGGGCACGCGGTGGCGAAGCCGTCGCGGTGACCGGAGATCGTGTTGAGCGTGGCCTGTTCGCCTGCCTTCCACACACCCGTGTCGGCGGCCGCGGTCAGCGTGACCTGGCCGCTCGGGTTGCCGCCGTACTGGCCCAGCTTCCACGCGGCGACCCGCGCCACGGACTCCAGAGCGGCCCGGGCCGGCTTGCCCGCGGGCTTCGCCGGAGTGGTCGCGGTGGCGGCGGCGCCCTCGAAGTCGCCGAGGACGGCGATGCCCGCCGAGTCGCCGTTGAAGCCGAACGTGTGGGCGCCGCGCACCGGCAGGTCCATACCGCCGGCCCGGCCCTCGAAGATCCGGCCGCACTTGTCGACCAGGAAGTTGTAGCCGAGGTCGTTCCACTTCTCGGTCTGCACGTGGAACGCCATGACGCCGCGCACCAGTGCCGGGGACTGCGCGCAGCTGTAGTCGTTCGTACCGACCGTGTGGTGGACGAAGACCGCGCTGACCTTCTCGATGTACTCCGGCGGGTCCTGGACCATCGACTCGTCGGCGCCCCACTGGGCGCGGGAGATGACGGGCGGCTGCGTCACCGTGGACGGCGGCGGGGAGGGGACCGGGTCCGGTTCCGGGGTCGTCGACGGCGAGGTGGACGGCGACGGTGACGTGCTCCCGGTGGGCGAGGCCGGGGCGTCGGTCGCCGGCTCGCCGCTCGTGGAGTCCGTCGGGGACGCGGACCCCGCGGCGGGGTCGGCCGGCGTCGGGGAGCCGGTCGGGTCCTCGGCGACGAAGGCGGCGTTCTCCATGGAGGTGCCCGCGGCCGTGCCGAGCGCCTTGTTCCGCGCCTCGGCGGCGGTCACGCCCGGGTCGACCAGGCTGAGCTCAAGTCCCTTGGGCAGACCGGAACTCGCGGAACCGTTCGCGGCCACGACCCGCGCCTCGACGCCGTCACTGGCGCCCACCCACAGCGGATCGGACGCGCCGCGGGCCTCCTTGGCGTCCGGCTCGGCCTTGTCGACCGGGTGCGGCTCCAGGTCCAGGTTCTGCCAGCCGGACCACTTGCCCGTCTCGCTGCTGCGCGTGCGGACCTGGGCGGTCCCGTCCAGCAGCGTCTTCGACCCGGTCCAGGAGACGCCGAGCAGCGAGAACGGCTCGGTGCCCGTCCGCTCGACCTCGCGCCTGCCCGTGCCGTCGCTCTTCATCGCGAGCTCGTGCACCTTCACGGGCCGCTTGCTCCGCGCGGCCTCCACGGCCGGGTCCGCGCCCGGGTCCGCGACGGCGTACGTCACGGCGCCCGCCCCGCCCAGCACCACGGCCCCTATCGTCAGCCACGCTCTCCGCTTCAGGCTCAGCGGTTTGTACGCATGGGTCGTCCGGCGACTCAAATACCCCACCCCAAGGAAAGCCTCACAAAAAACCCACCCGTCACAGGGGTGGCTTCTCATTCAGCGCCAGGACCCAACCAAACATCACCCAACGAAGGTGTGGGGTAGGTCACTTCGAGCCCGGTCCGACGCCTGAAAGGTGCGGATGGTTGTACGGGTTTCGGTGATTTGGCGCATGACCTATGTCACTCCCGCGAAGTGTGATGTTCGTACCGCTCTCTCCGCTTGGTTCTGCGGACCGGCCGTGGCTCTCGCGGTCCGGACGGGACCGAGCGAGGGGGCGGAAGCGGTGGCGGGGACACGTGCGAGGCCGGCGGGGACGGCGGGACCGGTGGTGGCGGCGGCGGTCGCGAGGGGCACCTCGGCGGACCTGCGGATGAGGCGGCACGCGGCGGAGTTCGTGCGGAACGTCACGGCACGCAACCGGCTGCCGCTGGACTACTCCGTCGCGAGCCTGCGCGTAGTCGACTTCATCGTCGACGGGCTGCGCAAGGGCGGCCGGGACCGCGCGGCCGTGCGGCACGTCCTGTTCGGGCTCGGGGCCTACGCCGGTGAGGTTCTGGTACGACGGGCCGGTGCTGTGTGGGTCGAATTCGACGAGGCGCAGCGGGAGTTGTTCGGACAGCCGGTGGGCGTCCGGATGACGGACGGGCGGGTCTGGAACCCGCTGGGGAAGGTCGTGAAGCGGTTCGAGGCGGGGGAGCGCGAGTCCCTGCGCACGCTCTACCTGCAGCTGCACGGGCGGGCGCGGGCCGGCCTGCCGGGGGGCGCGGAGACGGGCCGCACGCCTGGCGGACTGTGACACTTCCGCCGCGCGGGGCGCTGAGGGCGTTGAGAGGTGCGCGGGCACGGCGATCTGTGGCGCGTAAGGCGAATTCGGTACGAACTCGGTGCAAACGAGGACAGTGTTGGGCCAGGGAGGGGAACCCCGCCGCGGGCAGGCGACCGACGGGGAACTGGGCGTGGCCGTCGCGCGGGCGCAGGCAGGGGACGAGGCCGCCTTCGCGGTCGCGTACCGGCTGGTGCAGCCCGGGTTGCTCGGATATCTGCGGGGGCTGGTCGGGGACGAGGCGGAGGACGTGGCGTCGGACGCGTGGCTGGAGATCGCCCGGGATCTGGGGCGGTTCCGCGGCGACGGGGCCGGGTTCCGCGGCTGGACCGCGACCATCGCCAGGCACCGGGCGCTCGACCACCTGCGGCGGCAGAAGGTACGGCCACGGGCGTCCGCGCTCGAACAGGACATGCTGGAACTGCCCGGCACGCACAGCACGCACGACCAGGCCCTGGAGTCCCTCTCCACGGAGTACGCCCTCGAACTGGTCTCGCGACTGCCGCGCGACCAGGCCGAGGCGGTGCTGCTGCGAGTCGTCGTCGGCCTCGACGGCCCGGCCGCCGCACGGGTCCTCGGCAAACGCCCCGGCGCGGTACGCACCGCCGCGTACCGGGGCCTGAAGCGGCTGGCCCGGCAGCTGGGCGCGGAGGGTGTGACGGATGACGGCCCCCGGACGCTGGGGGAGTCGAGATGAACAGCGAGCAGTCCTTGGGCGGCGAGGGTGGATTCGGACATGCCTGAACGACACGGCCCCGACGGCACTCCGAACGGTGCTGCGGTGAATCCGCCCGCCCTCGACGACCTCCTCGCCACCGCCGTACGTGCCCACGCGATCGACCCCGTCGCCGAAGGGCGGGCCCTCGCCGCCTTCCGGGCGGCCCGGGACGAGGGGGTGCACGGGGCGGCGGCCCGTACCCGGCGCCGGGACGACTGGCGGGCGGCGAAGGAGCGGCGGGGCAGGTGGTCGCTGCGGGCGACGCTGGCCGCGTTGCTGGCGAGTGTGACGCTCGGCGGGGTCGCGGTCGCGGCCATCGGCACGGGTGACGGGACGCCGGACGAGCGGAGGGACTCGCGGACGCAGAACAGCGCGCCGGCCCGGTCCGCACCGGACGCCGCACCCACCCCGGCGCCCGGCTCGGCCACGCCCGGCCGGGGCGGCGGCCCCTCCGACCGGCCCTCGTCCGCACAGGACACCGAGGCCCGATGCCGTGCGTACGACTCCGTCAAGGACCGCGGCAAGGCACTCGACTCGACCGCCTGGCAGCGCCTGGTGCAGGCCGCGGGCGGCGCGGGGAACGTCGAGGCGTACTGCGCCGGCCAGTTGAAGCCGACCGAGAAGCCGGACGGGAATCCGACCGAGAGGCCGGACGGGAATCCGGGGCAGGGCGAGACCGGGGCGGCCGCCGGGCCGAGCAAGCCGGCCAAGCCCTCGCAGGCCCCGGGCAAGGCTCCGGACACGGTCCCGGACAAGGGCCCCGCAAAAAACAGCAACGCCCGCTGACCGGGCCGGGCGGCAGCCGCGACGGCACCGCCGTCGCCCGCATCCCCGCCATCCACACCGAACCGCGCCGACCTTCGCCGATGGCAACGACCGGGGCCGCCACCCCCCACAGGAGAGGCCCCGGTCGTCGCGCGGCACGGGCCGCGCGGCGGCCCGTACTCTCTACAGCGCCGGGGATGCGTTTTGTGTCACACCCCACCTCGTCACGAGTTGGTTGCACGTTGTACGGACATGGACGGGGAGCGGTTTCAGGCCGTAACGTGCCATTCGCGCCGGACTGCGGGGGAGTCGTCAAACCCACGAAGGCTCCACGACCGCGACCATCGATCGGGCAACCATGATGGCGAGCAACCACGTCCGCGAGAGCGGCGCCGGGTTAGGCGCATGAGGGAGTGCGGTGCTGGGGGATGACGCGGAGCTGACCGCCGCGGTGCTTGCGGCACAGGACGGAGACGAGACCGCGTTCCGGACTGTGTACCGAGCCGTGCATCCACGGCTCCTGGGCTACGTACGGACGCTGGTCGGCGATCCGGACGCCGAGGACGTCACCTCGGAGGCCTGGCTGCAGATAGCCCGGGATCTCGAACGGTTCAGCGGGGACGCCGACCGGTTCCGCGGCTGGGCCGCCCGGATCGCCCGCAACCGCGCGCTCGACCACATACGGATGCGCGGCCGCCGTCCCGCGACAGGCGGCGACGAGGACGAGCTCACCGGCAAGGCGGCCGAGTCCGACACCGCCGGTGAGGCCATTGAGGCCCTCGCCACCGGCGACACCCTCTCCCTCATCGCCCAGCTCCCGCAGGACCAGGCGGAGGCCGTCGTGCTGCGCGTCGTCGTCGGCCTCGACGCGAAGACCGCCGCCGAGACCCTGGGCAAACGGCCGGGCGCCGTCCGCACCGCCGCGCACCGAGGTCTGAAGCGGCTCGCGGAGCTGCTCGGCGCGGATCCGGAATCCGTCGGCTCACTGGGCTCGGTCCCGCCGCCGAGACCCCCGCACAGAGAACCGCGTACCCGCGCGGTGACGTCCGCCGGTGTGACGCGTACGCGTTCGCGGACGCAGAAGGACATGTGATGGCCGACGAGCGCTGTGTCTTCCCTGGGGACAATCCCCGGCCCCCCGGCCGGTGGCTGGACCGCGACGCGGCGGAGCGGCTGCTGCGCGGAGAGCCGCTGGAAGCCGTCGACGCCGGCACCCGCGACCAGGCCGACCGACTCGCCGAAGCGCTGAACGCACTCGGCGCACTGGGCGCACTGGGCGCGCCGACCGCGGGACCCGCTCCGGTCTGCGACGAACTCCCTGGTGAGGCGGCCGCACTCGCCGCCTACCGCAAGGCACGCACCGGCAAGGACGGCGAAGCCGAACAGGTGGGCCTCGGCCTGCACGCCCGTAAGCGCCCGTCGTCCGCGGCGTCGCCGTCGTCCGCGGCCCCGCCCTCGTCGGCCCCGTCCTCCTCCGACGCGGGCCTCATCCGCCTCGGCCGGTCCACCGCCGGCCGCCGCCCCGCCCGCCTGGGCCGCCCGGTCCGCTACGGGCTGGCCGCCGCGCTGGCCGCCGGGATGATCGGCGGGGTCGCCGTGGCCGTGACCTCCGGCATCCTGCCGTTCGGCGGCGGCGAACCGGAACCCGCCGGCTCCGTGACGCCCGCCGCCACTCCGGACCGCCCGCTCCTCTCGCCGACCCCCGAGAAGATGCCGGGCGGCGGCCGCCCGGATGTCCCGACGCCCGAGGGCGGCACCGGTCGCACCGGTGCCACCGGCGGCTCGACCGGCGAGGGGTCCTCCTCGCGGGACGAGGCACGCGGCGGTACGGGCGCGGACAAGCGGCCCGACTCCGACGGCGCCCGGCGCGAGACGCGCCGCGGGGAGGCGTGGAGCGGCTCCGCCTCGGCCTGCCGCGACTACCGCGACGGCAGAAACCTGGACGGGGACCGCAGGCGCAGCCTGGAGAGCGCGGCGAAGGGGCCCGAGCACGTGAAGGAGTACTGCACGGGCATCCTGCGGAACGGGAACAGCCGTGACCGCGACTCCGACGGCGACGACCGGGACGGCCACGGGACCGGCAAGGACGGGCCGGGCCGGGACGGCGACGGCCGGGGCGGCCAGGGCGACGACGAGGGCGGCGAGGGTGGCGGCGGCCACCACATAGGCCCCGGCATAGGCCCTGGCGTACACCGGGGCGGGAGCGACGACGGCCAGGACCATCGCGGCAACGGCAACGGCAACGGCAACGGCAACGGCAACGGCAACAGCAACGGCAACAGCAACGGCAACGGTCCGGCCAGGCCCGCCGTCTTCGCCCCCGCCCGTCCTCCGGCGGTCTCGGGACCGGCCCCTGGGCCGGCCCTCGCTCCGGCCTCGGCAGCCGCTCCGGGCACCGGCGCCCAGCCGAAGCCCGCGACCTTCGCACCATCCGCCGCACGCGCCTGACCTGCGGTTTCGTTCGGCTCCTCAGTTCCCGCCCGCCGGGTGTGACATTTTCGGCCGCCCGCACGCAGTACTAAGCGAGCCGACTGGTCATCGGCCGTCGCACGAGCCGGGGTTCCCCCCGTACCCAGGCTCAGTGCACAAGGCGCGGGCGGGACACGTTCCCCCGGTCCCGCCCGCGCCCGCACAACCTTCGCCACTCTTCCCGCCGCGCGTCCTTCACCAGTAGACGACGACCTTGTCGCCGTTCCTCACCTGCGAGAACAGCGCCGCGATCTTCCCCTCGTCCCGTACGTTCACGCAGCCGTGCGAGGCGCCGTTGTAGCCCGTGGCCGCGAAGTCCGAGGAGTAGTGGACCGCCTGGCCGCCGCTGAAGAACAGCGCGTACGGCATGGGGGTGTCGTAGAGCGTGGACACATGGTGGCGCGACTTGAAGTAGACGTTGAAGACACCCTCCCGGGTAGGGGTGTACTGCGAGCCGAAGCGCACGTCCATCGTCGAGACCGTCCTGCCGTCGACCATCCAGCGCAGTGTCCGGCTCGTCTTGCTGACGCACAGCACCCGGCCCGTCAGACAGCGCGGGTCCGGCTTCGCGGCCGGCTGGCCGCCGGACGCGTACAGCTCCCACTTGCCCGGCTCGCGCGTCATGTTCAGCAGCCGCCGCCAGGTCACGGAGTCCGTCTTCCCGGTCTTCGGCAGCCCCCGCTTCCCCTGGAAGCCCTTGACCGCGGTGACCGTCGAGGCGCCGTACGTCCCGGTCGGGCCCTCGAAGAGCCAGGCGATCTGACGCAGCCGGGCCTGCAGTTCCCGTACGTCCCTGCCCTTGTCGCCCTTCGACCACAGCACCTTGGGCGGGACCTCGGGCGCGGGCCGCTTCGAGGGCTTCGCGGGCTTCGCGGGCTTGGCGTCGTCGGGGGAGGCCTCCGGCACCGGTGAGATGCGGACCGGCGGCACCTCCTCGGCGGGCGTGCCGACCGCCTGGACCGTGCACCCGCTCACCGCGACGAGCGCCGCCACCGTCGTCGCCGCCGCGACTGATCTCCACATGACCCTTGTACGCATCCGAACCCCCCGTTGCTCACCGATCCCGGTCCTCGACGGGCCGCGGTACCCCTCTGGCCCCTCTCACCGCCCCCTATGTGTCCCCTGAGATGTTTCCCGCGCGTGCCCGGTTGCGAACTACGCGGCATTGTTGTGAGCGGGGTCTCGTCCGGGCTGTGAGCAAGCTCCCAGGCAGGGCCTCTCCACCGGCCGCACGGCCGCAGCTACAGTCCGTGGCGAGGGTCGGCCTGTACTGGCGAGTAACAGCTCAGCGGGAGGCAACACAGCATGGCGCGCGAGTCGGAGTCCGGACTGCCCATCGAACCGGTCTACGGACCGGAGACTCTTGAGGGCTGGGATCCGGCCGAGAAGCTGGGTGAGCCCGGTGCGTATCCCTACACGCGCGGTGTCTACCCCTCCATGTACACGGGCCGTCCGTGGACGATGCGGCAGTACGCCGGATTCGGTACGGCCGTCGAGTCGAACGCCCGCTACAAGCAGCTGATCGCGAACGGCACCATGGGCCTGTCGGTCGCCTTCGACCTGCCCACCCAGATGGGCCACGACAGCGATGCCGCGATCGCGTCGGGCGAGGTCGGCAAGGTCGGGGTCGCCATCGACTCGATCGACGACATGCGGCTGCTGTTCGGCGGGATCCCGCTGGACAAGGTGTCGACGTCGATGACCATCAACGCGCCGGCCGCGCTGCTCCTGCTGATGTACCAGCTGGTCGCCGAGGAACAGGGCGCGACGGCCGACCAGTTGACCGGCACGATCCAGAACGACGTGCTCAAGGAGTACATCGCGCGGGGCACGTACATCTTCCCGCCCAAGCCCTCCCTCCGTCTGATCGCGGACATCTTCAAGTACTGCAAGGCCGAGATCCCGAAGTGGAACACGATCTCGATCTCCGGCTACCACATGGCCGAGGCCGGCGCCACGCCCGCGCAGGAGATCGCCTTCACCCTCGCCGACGGCATCGAGTACGTGCGCACCGCCGTGTCCGCCGGCATGGACGTGGACGACTTCGCGCCCCGCCTGTCCTTCTTCTTCGTCTCCCGCACGACGATCCTCGAAGAGGTCGCCAAGTTCCGTGCCGCGCGCCGGATCTGGGCGAAGGTGATGCGCGAGGAGTTCGGCGCGAAGAACCCCAAGTCGCTGATGCTGCGCTTCCACACCCAGACGGCCGGCGTCCAGCTCACCGCCCAGCAGCCGGAGGTGAACCTGGTCCGCGTCGCCGTCCAGGGCCTGGCGGCGGTCCTCGGCGGCACCCAGTCGCTGCACACGAACTCCTTCGACGAGGCGATCGCGCTCCCGACCGACAAGTCGGCGCGGCTTGCCCTGCGCACCCAGCAGGTCCTCGCGTACGAGACGGACGTGACGGCGACGGTCGACCCCTTCGCGGGCTCGTACGTGGTCGAGAAGATGACCGACGACGTAGAGGCCGCCGCCGTCGAACTCATGGCGCGGGTCGAGGAGTTGGGCGGCGCGGTCAACGCCATCGAGCACGGCTTCCAGAAGGGCGAGATCGAGCGCAGCGCGTACCGGATCGCCCAGGAGACCGACGCCGGCGAGCGGGTCGTGGTCGGCGTCAACCGCTATCAGCTCGACGAGGAAGACCCCTACGAGCCGCTCCGCGTGGACCCGGCCATCGAGGCCCAGCAGGCCGCCCGTCTCACCAGGCTCCGCGCCGAACGCGACCAGGCGGCGGTCGACGCGGCGCTGGCCGCCATGAAGAAGGCGGCGGAGGGCGAGGACAACGTGCTCTACCCGATGAAGGACGCGCTGCGGGCCCGGGCGACGGTGGGCGAGGTGTGCAACACGCTGCGGGAGGTTTGGGGGGCTTACGTGCCGACGGACGCGTTCTGACCGCATCTCCGAGGTCCGCTCTCCGACGTGCCGTACACAGTTGCAGGTGTGTACAGTTCTCGTATGGAGACGTATCCGCTGGTAGAAGCGCGTAATCAGCTGGGGCAGCTCGTCGGCCGGGTGCGGCACGGCGGCGAGCACATCCTGATCAGCGAGTACGGCAAGCCGGCGGCGGCTCTGGTCCCGATAGAGGAGCTGGAGGAACTCGAGCGCCTCCGGGACGAGGCCGACATCGCCCTCGCGCGAGCCCGCGAAGCGGCCCCGGCCACGCAGTCCATGGCGCATGACGAGTTCATGGCCCAGCTGGAGACCGAGGACCGGCAGGTCGAACTGTGAGCTACACCGTGGTCTGGGAGCACCACGCCATGGGAGAGTTCCGCCGTTTGCGCCAGACCGACCCCGTTGGCGCGAAGGCATGCGCGGCGGCGGTACGGGAGTTGGGGGATTCTCCGAAGCCTGCGGCGGCGCGAGCCCTGGGCGGCTCGGGCTACTACCGGCTGTCCGTCGGAGCCTGGCGGGTGCTGTACCGGCCGGATGACGCCACCGTCACCGTTCACGTCATCAAGGTGGGCCGGGTCGCCTGATCCGCGCTTCTCGTTCCTGCCTTGCGAAACCCAAAGGCGGAGTGTCGCACCCCCATGCGACACTCCACTCATGCTCGGCATAACCGACCTCCCCACCTACCTCGCGGGCCTGATCCTGATCATCCTGCTGCCCGGCCCGAACTCCCTCTATGTGCTCTCGGTCGCGGCCCGCCGAGGCATACGCACCGGCTACACGGCAGCGGCAGGCGTCTGGTGCGGTGACGCCGTGCTGATGACGCTGTCGGCGGCCGGAGTCGCGTCCCTGCTTCAAGCCAACGCCCTGCTCTTCGGGATCGTGAAGTACGCCGGCGCCGGATATCTGACCTGGCTCGCGATCGGCATGCTGCGGGCCGCGTGGGCGATGTGGCGGACGCGGCGGGAGCGGGCCGAGGCGGACGCCCCGGCCGCGGGTGGCGTGGAGGAGCGGCCGTTCCGGCGGGCCCTCGTCATCAGCCTCTTCAACCCGAAGGCGATCCTCTTCTTCGTCGCCTTCTTCGTGCAGTTCGTGGACCCGGGGTATGCGTACCCGGCCCTCTCCTTCGTCGTCCTCGGCGCCTTCGCCCAGCTGGCGAGCTTCCTCTACCTCACCGCACTGATCTTCGGCGGTACGAAGCTGGCGGCGTCCTTCCGGAAGCGGCGGCGCCTCTCCGCGGGGGCCACGTCCGCCGCGGGCGCGCTCTTCCTCGGCTTCGCCGTGAAGCTGTCCCTCTCCAGCTCGGCCTAGGGTTGCCGGTGCCACCGACCGGAATCGAGGCGCGCCATGAAACCAGCCGAGCAGCCGGCTGAGGAGTCGGCTCAGGAGCCAGTCCAGGAGTCAGTTCCCGAGTCGGCCGAGGAGTCGGCTCAGGAACTGACCGACTTCGTCACCGACCCCGCCGCCCGCGTCGAACTCGCCCGCCGGATGGCGGAACTCGCCGACCTCGTCGAAGAGGCCGGCGAGGCGCTCGGCGAGATCCTGGAAGGCGTTCAGCGGGGTTTCGACAGCGCCGAGCGCAACCGCGGCGTCAACCACTCCTCGACATAGCGGTTCAGCAGCCACGCCAGGGCCAGCATCGTCGCGGTCGTCAGCAGGATCGTCGCGTACGCCGACAGGTGCAGATCCTGGTGGTACACCTTGATGGCGACCCAGCCCAGGTGCTCGTGCACCAGGTAGAAGGGGTACGTCAGCGCGCCGGCCACCGACAGCCAGCGCCAGTTGGCCCAGTTCAGCCAGCCCAGGGCGATCGCGGCGACCGCGACGAAGCCGAAGGTGACGACCAGGATGATCCCGCCCGACGTGCGGTAGGAGAAGAAGTCCGGGTTGGGCGCGTGCCACAGCCCCGCCACCGCGTAGTGCTGGCCGATCAGCCAGCTGACGCCCACGATGCCCCAGGCGTACGCGTCCTTCCGGTCGCGGTGGACGAGGTAGAGGCCGATGCCGCCGATGAAGAACGGCGCGTACTCGGGCATCAGGACGAGGTCGAGCAGCGGCTCGTTCGCGGCCTGGGTGATCGCCGCGGCCAGCGTCCAGCCCGCGCAGAACATGATGACCCGCTGCCGGGTGGCGCCCGGCAGGACGACACACAGCGCGAACAGCGCGTAGAAGCGGACCTCGGCCCAGAGCGTCCAACAGACCCCCAACACCCGGTCCACGCCCAGCGGTTGCTGCATCATGGTCAGGTTCACCAGCGCGTCGCTGGGCGAGACCGCCTTGTACGCGACCACCGGCAGCGCGAAGACCGCCGTCACGAGGATGACGGCGGCCCAGTACGACGGCAGCAGCCGTGACGCCCGCGAGGCGAAGAACGAGCGCAGGGTCCGCCCCCAGCCGCTCATACAGATCACGAAGCCGCTGATGACGAAGAAGATCTGCACACCGAGGGGCCCGTACGCGAACCACTCGTGCAGCGTGGGGAACTGGACCGCCGGCGAGGAGCCCCAGGCCTTGGTGACCTCCCCGCCGCGGCCGCCGTAGTGGTACGCGGCGACCATCAGCGCGGCGATCAGCCGCAGTCCGTCGAGCGCACGCAGACGTGGCGCGTGCGCTCGGGGGATTATCCGGGGCGGGGTGCCGGTGGCGCCCGCCTCCGGCGAAGGCGTCGGAACGGGCGTCGTCTGCACGGAACTCATCCGAGTGTGGCTCTCTTGATGGATCGGGCGCGGCGAGCCACTCGACGGACGGTCGCGTTGCGCGGGATGAAGGCCAGTTGGGCCGGCACCGCGCCGGGCAGACCCAGCGAGGTGAGGCGTCGGCGCTTGAAGTAGCGCCAGGTACGGGTGTCCAGATGCCGCGTCAGATACCGCTCGGCGGCCGGCCGCAGCGTCGGGTAGATCTTGGACTGCATGGCGTAGCCCACCGCCCGTACGAGGTCGGTGAGTTGGTCGGTGCTCAGGCCCGGGCGCCGCTCGGTGACCGCGGCGCGGTCCGTCAGGTCGGGCAGCAGGGCGTCCACGATCGTGACCGGCATGCGGTTGCTGTTCTCGTACGGAGTGAGGCGCTCAAGCAGCGATTCGGTGCCGATGCGGGCGACCGGCAGGCCGTACAGCGCGGAGGCGGTGAGCAGCGCGGTGGAGAAGCAGCCGACGACCAGCGCGGGACGCATCCGCTGGTAGAGCACCTCGGCGAGGACCGGGGTGTCGAGCACCGTGAGGTCGGCGCCGATCTTCTCGGCCTCCTTCTCCAGGGCGCGCGACCAGCGGGCCGGGGCGCTGGGGTGCGGCTTGAACACGACACGGTTGTGGCCGAGTTTGACGGCGCCCTTCAACATCCGTACGTGCAGGTCCTCCTCCTCCTCGGTGGTGAGGATGCCGAGGGCGGAGAGGTACTGGCCGAGCAGCAGGGCCGGTTCGTCGATCGCGGGCAACTCGTCGCCCGTGTCGATGAGTTGGGCGAGCACCTTCAGGAACGCGTCGGTGGGCACGAGCTCCGGTTCGACGCCGAACTCGGTGAGCAGCAGGGGCTTCAGGCCCGGCACCAGGTCGAGGTGGAGGAGCCGGTCGATGCGGGTGCCGACCAGCGGGTCGATCTTGCTGCGGGTCGGGCCGTAACTCATCAGACCGTCGGCGTAGACGGTGACGGGCGCGCCGGTGAAGATCTGCGCGACGCCGAGCGCCGGGTTGACCTGGATCGACTCGACGGCCAGCTCCACGTCGTCGTCACCGAGGCCCCAGGCGAGCCGCAGATGGCGCTCCCACAGCGGTACGTCGTCTATCCGCGGGGCCCAACCGCCCGGGTGGAAGGGGGCGATGGTCTCGTTCCACGAGATCACGTCGTCGAACCGGCCGCGCAGCTGCTCGAAGCCGGGCATCTCGTCGACGCCCGAAGTCGTCTCGGGCGTCGTCGAGTTGTTGGAGACGAGCAGGATGCGCCGGTCGGCGGGCCGGAAGCAGTCGGCGTCGACGGCCGCGGCGAGCGTCGCCGTGCCGTACAGCGTCGACGCCATGAAGATCTGGGTGGTCACGCGGGCACCCCCGCGGCGGCCGGACGGCGGCGCAGTCGACGCAGGCGCGTCGCGCGCTGTATGTCCATGGAGTCGAGAGCGTCGTCGAGGACGTCCTGCGGCATACGCCGCAATGCGACGGCACTCATCGACTTCAGTTTCCGTGCCACGGGTGGCTCGAACCTTTCGATGGATCCCAGATGGTGGGAAATAATCGCACAGTAAGTCCGCACGGCCTTCGGGAGGAGTTTATCCGCATCCCGGTCCTGAGCCGTTTCGCTCACCACTTGGTCGAAGGCGCGAATGAAATCCAGCTGCCGGACGTCACCGATCTGCGTCAGCGAGGAGGCGACACCGCGCCGGTAGAACACGCCGAGCAGACCCACCGTGGCGAAGGACTCCGCCTCCCGGTGCAGCTTCCAGATCCACGGCCGGTCCTCGGCCGTGCGCAGCCCGTCGGTGAAGTGCAGCAGGCCCCGGTCGACCAGCCTGCGGTGGTAGATGCCGGCCCACGCGTACGCGTAGTCGACGGAGGTGGAGCGGTCGGTGGGCAGGATCGCGTCGCGCGGATTCAGTACGACGCCGCGCCGCCCGTTCGGCACCCGGGAGATGGCGCGCGCCCGCGCGGTGCACTGGACATGGTCGGTACGGACGAAGTCGCACCCCAAGTCCTCGATGGAGGCGAGCAGTTGCTCGTAGTAACCGGGGGCGAGCCAGTCGTCCCCGTCGAGGAACGTGAGGTACTCGCCGCGTGCCGCGTCGATCCCGGTGTTGCGCGCGGTGGCCAGTCCTCCGTTCTGCTCGTGTCTGACATGCACCGCACCCGGGAGCTCGCGCGCCGCGCGCGCGAGGATGTCCGGTGTCTCGTCGCGCGAGCAGTCGTCGACGAGAATGAATTCGAAGTCCTCGCGTGCGTTCGCACGAAGGCTCTTCAGGGTGTCGGGCGCATATTGCTGCACGTTGTAGAACGGCACGATGACGGAGAGCTTGACCACCCACGTGACGTTAGGCGGCGGCCCGGCATTCGTCTTGACCGGTGGTGAGATGTCAGGTGAACGACGCGTGGCGGAATGGTGAACCCAGCCTTTTTGTCCGCCGATCCGGGGCTGATTCGCCATTCGGCGATGTGCTGTTAACCCTTTGTTGCATTCAGGTTGGGCCGCAGAACGGAATGGCTTCCTAGCGTCTGGGATGTGCCAGCAAGTACCCAGCAGTCCCTGCGAGTCGCCGTTCTCGCCGATTCCGATACCCGGTGGAAATGGGGCGCGCTCACCGCGAACCGTATCGCACCGGCCGATTCGGACATCAGGCTCGACGGCTACCTCCTGCGCGGCCGTGCGACCCCCACCGCCCGTCAACTCGAAGAAGTCGGCGTCCGCGCGGACTCACTCCGTGAGGTCACCGCCGCCGAGTTCCTGCGGACCATGGGAGAAGGAGAAGAAGAGGAGGACGGGAAGGGCTACGACATCCTCGTCCTCTCCCTCGTCGGCGGCGCCGTCCAGGCGATGCTGCACGGGCTCGCGCACCGGTGGCGGGGGCGCGCGAAGCGGCCCGTGGTCGTCACCGGTTATGTCGGCGTCGTCTACGAGAAGCTCGCCGACGGGCTGCTGCTGCGGCACGGCGCGGACCTCGTCCTCGCCAACTCCCGCCAGGACGCGGAGCGTTTCACCGCCGTGTACGAGGGAGTGGGCGCCGACGCCGGGTCGGTGACCGAGGTCGCGCTGCCCTTCCTGGGCGGGGCGGCGTACACCGGCGAGCACGACCCGTACACGGTCGTCTTCGCCGCGCAGCCCTCCGTACCGGAGAGCCGAAAGGACCGTACGTACCTGCTGGGGCGGCTCGTTCAGCACGCACGGCTGCACCCGGACCGCGAGGTCCTGCTGAAGCTGCGCTCCAAGCCGGGCGAGCACACCACGCACATCGAGGAGCAGCCCTACCAGCGGCTGGCGGAGCGGATCCCGGGCGGTACGCCGGCCAACTTCCGCCTCGTGTACGGGCACATGGGCGAGGTCCTCGACCGTACGGACCTGCTGGTCACCGTCAGCTCCACGGCGGCGCTGGAATCCCTGCACCGCCGTATCCCCACCGTCGTCCTCACCGACCTGGGGGTGCGCGAGTCGCTCGGCAACCACCACTTCGTCGGCTCCGGGTGCCTCGCCTCCTGGGAGCAACTCGACGCCGGGCACCGGCCGTTGCCCGACGAGGAGTGGGTGTCCCGGCAGGGTGTCGGGGCCGACGGATCGTACGAGACGGCCTTCGACGCGGCCCGCGAACGCATCGCGAAGCTGCTGAGCCAGGGCGAACTGCCCGCCCTCGCCCCCTACTACACCCCGGCGACCGCCTCCGGCTATCTGCCCGGCATCCTCGCCCGCCACCACCTCGGCCCGGACGGCAGCCCGCTGCCCGGCGCGCCCGCCGCCGACAAGGAGCCGGGCCCGGTCCGGCAGATCGTGCGCCGGGCGGCGCGCGGCGCCTACCGGCACGGCGTGCAGCGCGTGGCCCCGGTGATCCGGCGGATGGGCGAGCTGTGACGGCCCCGATCCCTCGTCAAGGAGTACAGCCAATGACCAACTCGCAAGCGGGCCAAGCGGCTTCGGTACGCCGCGTGCTCGCGGTGATCCCAGCGCGGGGCGGCTCCAAGGGCGTCCCCTCCAAGAACCTGCTGCCCGTCGGCGGCGTACCGCTGGTGGCCCGCGCGGTGCGCGAGTGCCGGGCGACGCGCCTGGTCACGGACGTCGTGGTGTCCACGGACGACCATGCGATCGCGGCCGCCGCCCGTGAGGCCGGCGCCGAGGTGGTCCTGCGCCCCGTCGCCATCGCCGGTGACACCGCGACCTCCGAGGCCGCCGTCCTGCACGCCATGGACACCCACGAGGCGCTCCACGGCGCCCCCGTCGACGTGGTCCTCCTCATCCAGTGCACCAGCCCGTTCATCGTGCGGGAGGACATCGACGGCGTCGCCGCCGCCGTGGTCGAACAGGGCGCGGACACGGCCCTGACGGTGGCCCCGTTCCACGGCTTCATCTGGCGCGACGCGGCAGACGACCTCCCCGCGGAGGACGACCACGCCGTGACGGCCGCCACGCACTCGGGCGCGCCGCGCCTGGACGCCGCGGCGGCAGCCGACGGCCGAGCGATGGCTCAGGCCGCCGTGCCCGCGGCGGACAGCACCGCACGGGCGCACGGCGAAACCGGCGGCGCGACGCGCGTCGACGCCGCGACGGCAGCCCTCGACCGCGTGACGGCCCAGGCCGCCGCGCCCGCGGCGGACGGCGCGACGGACCCGGCGGCGGGCGAAGCCCACGCGGCCGCACCCAGCGCCACGACCGGAACCCCCCGCGTAACCGCCGGAGGCTACGGCGTCAACCACGACAAGTCGTTCCGGCCGCGCCGCCAGGACCGGCCCCAGGACCTTCTGGAGACCGGTGCCGCGTACGCCATGGACGCGGCGGGCCTGCGCGAGCACAAGCACCGCTTCTTCGGGCGGACCGAACTCGTGCGCACCGACCCGGCGCGCGTGCTGGAGATCGACGACCCGCACGACCTCGCCCGCGCCCGGGCCCTCGCGCCGCTCTTCGACGCGAACCGGCCCGGCGCCCTTCCGACCGCCGACGACATCGACGCGGTCGTACTCGACTTCGACGGCACCCAGACCGACGACAGGGTGCTGATCGACTCCGACGGACGGGAGTTCGTCTCCGTACACCGCGGAGACGGACTCGGTGTCGCGGCGCTGCGCAAGAGCGGCCTGTCGATGCTGATCCTGTCCACGGAGCAGAACCCGGTCGTCGCCGCACGGGCCCGGAAGCTCAAGATCCCGGTCCTGCACGGCATCGACCGGAAAGACCTCGCACTGAAGCAGTGGTGCGAGGAGCAGGGCATCGCGCCGGAGCGCGTGCTCTACGTCGGCAACGACGTCAACGACCTCCCGTGCTTCGCCCTCGTGGGCTGGCCCGTGGCGGTCGCGAGCGCCCATGACGTCGTGCGCGGCGCCGCACGCGCGGTCACCACCGTCCCCGGTGGCGACGGCGCGATCCGAGAGATCGCCAGCTGGATCCTCGGCCCCTCTCTCGACTCCCTCAACAAGTAAGGAACGGTCTCTGCCATGAGCTCCATCAGCCACATCAACTCGGCGTCCCGCCTGCGTGCGTTCGGCTCGAAGACCGCCGGCCCCGGCCAGCCCGTGTACATCACCGGCGAGATCGGCATCAACCACAACGGCGAGCTCGAGAACGCCTTCAAGCTGATCGACGCGGCCGCCGAAGCCGGCTGCGACGCCGTCAAGTTCCAGAAGCGCACCCCGGAGATCTGCACCCCGCGCGACCAGTGGGACATCGAGCGCGACACCCCCTGGGGCCGCATGACCTACATCGACTACCGCCACCGCGTGGAGTTCGGCGAGGACGAGTACCGCCAGATCGACGAGTACTGCAAGAGCAAGAACATCGACTGGTTCGCCTCCCCGTGGGACACCGAGGCCGTCGCCTTCCTGGAGAAGTTCGACGTCCCGGCCCACAAGGTCGCCTCCGCCTCCCTGACCGACGACGAGCTGCTGCGCTCGCTGCGCGCCACCGGCCGCACGGTCATCCTCTCCACCGGCATGTCGACGCCGAAGCAGATCCGGCACGCGGTCGAGGTCCTCGGCAGCGACAACATCCTGATGTGCCACGCCACGTCGACCTACCCGGCGCAGGCCGAGGAGCTCAACCTCCGCGTCATCAACACCCTCCAGGCCGAGTTCCCGAACGTTCCGATCGGCTACTCCGGCCACGAGACGGGCCTGCAGACCACGCTCGCCGCGGTCGCCCTGGGCGCCACCTTCGTCGAGCGTCACATCACCCTCGACCGCGCCATGTGGGGCTCCGACCAGGCCGCCTCCGTCGAGCCGCAGGGCCTCACCCGCCTCGTCCGCGACATCCGCACCATCGAGGCCTCCCTCGGCGACGGCGTCAAGAAGGTCTACGACTCCGAGCTCGGCCCGATGAAGAAGCTGCGCCGCGTCCAGGGTGTCGTCGCCGAGGCCGAGATCGCCGCGGCCGCGGGCGAGCCCGTCGCGGTCTGACGTCCACTCCCCACTCCAAGTCAAGAATCAAGGGAAAGCGACGGTCGTACGTCGATGAGTCCCCGCGCCGGGTCCACCGGCTCCCAGCCCCCCGCCACGCTGGCTTTCGTCGAGAGCCCGGTGCAGCTCCTCAACGTCCTGGAGTGGGCCCACGCCCATGCCCGCAGGACCGCGGACGAGCCGGCCGGACCACCGGGCGGCGCGGAGCCGGCGGCCGGCGGGCCCACGCCCGGACCGGCGCTGGGGGCCGCGGCGGCGGTACCCGGCGCGGGGCTCACCCTCGTCGTCCTCTCGCCCACCGATCCGATGACCCGGGGCCAGCTGCGGCGCATGGCCGAGCTGGCCCGTAACGAGGGGTACGAGGTCCGCTGGGAGGAGGCGCGCGGCGGCACCACGGCGCCCTTCCACACGGTGGGCGGCCTGGCGCCGCTGCTGCGCCGCGCGGAACGGATCGTCATGGGCGACCCGTTCTCCCGCTACGTACAACTGCTTCTCACCATCACCCGCGCCCGCGACCTCGTCGTCGTGGACGACGGCACGGCGACGATGGAGTTCGTCTCCCAGCTCGCCCGGGGCGAACGCCTGGTGCGCTGGCACCGCCGCGGCGGCCGCCCAGGCCCCCGCGACCTGGTCTTCGCACCGGTCTCGGCCCGGGCCCGCCGCCGCCTCACCCCCGGCCACGGGCGCCGCGTGGAGGTCTTCTCCGCCATGCCGATCACCGAGACGCCGGAAGGCGTCACCCTCACGGCCAACGACTTCTCCTGGACCCGCGCCCGCTTCGGCCCGCCCCGCCTCACCAAGGGCGCCGACCTGGTCGGCACGTCCCTGGTGGAGACCGGGGTCGTGGACCCCGACCGCTATGTCGAAGCGGTGAAGGGCCTGGCCAAGACGTACGGCGCCACCCGCTACTTCGCCCACCGCCGCGAAAGCCCCGAGAAACTCCACCGGCTGGCCGTCGAGACCGGCCTGGAGATCGTCCGCCCGGATCTCCCGCTGGAACTCATCGCCCGCCGCGGTCCCATCGGCCGGACGATACTGAGCTTCCCGTCGACCGTGGTCCACACGCTGCCGCTGGCCCTGGTCGGTACGGAGGTCAAGGTGGCGGTCTGCGACATCGACCCGGCCTGGCTCACCGAGAGCGCCTCCCCGCGCGCCCAGGGCTTCCTTTCGGGCGTCACCGGCACGGCACGCGACGTACACCGGCTGACGGCGGTCACGGCCACCTGATCCGGCACACGGCCACCTGATCCGGCAGGTGAACAGAACCGGCCTTGGGCGCGTATGCGTGGTATGCGTAGAGAGACTCTTTCCGGTGGTCCCTCGGCAGTCCTCCGACGGTCTTCCGGTCGGGCGGAAAGCCGGAAGAGCTTACCCATCCAAGTCGATATTTATGCGCCACGCGGCCAGGCTTTCTTCCCCTAAGGGGTTGAAGTTTTGTTGATCGTGGGTCAGTGGGCCGTCGCGTCGCCCTACCCTTCAGAGGGTGAACCAACTGATGTACCGAGAGTCCGAGGCCGATACGCCGGGTGAAGCCGTGCTTCCCGGCGCGCTGCCCGAGGCGCTGCGCGCCGAACTCGTCACGTTCCGGCGCGACCTGCACATGCACCCGGAACTCGGCAACCAGGAGTTCCGTACCACCGCCGCCATCAAGGCGCGGCTGGAGCAGGCCGGCCTCCGGCCCCGGGTACTCGCCATCGGGACCGGGCTCATCTGTGACATCGGTGAGCCGGACCCCGAGCGGCCGATGCTCGCCCTGCGCGCCGACATCGACGCGCTGCCCATTCCGGACACGAAGACCGAGTGCGCGTACCGGTCGACCGTGCCGGACCGGGCCCACGCCTGTGGACATGACGTGCATACGGCCGTCGTGCTGGGCGCCGGCCTGGTGCTCGCCGAGCTGCACGAGAAGGGGCTGCTCAAGCGGGCCGTGCGGCTGATCTTCCAGCCGGCCGAGGAAGTGCTGCCCGGTGGGGCCCCCGATGCCATCGAGTCGGGTGTGCTGGAAGGTGTCGGCCGGATCGTCGGCGTGCACTGCGATCCGCGGGTCGACGCCGGGCGTATCGGGCTGCGGCACGGGCCCATCACCTCCGCCTGCGACCGGCTGGAGGTCTCGTTGGACGGGCCCGGCGGCCACACCGCCCGGCCGCACCTCACGACCGACCTCGTCACCGCCGCGGCCCGCGTGGTCACGGATGTGCCGGCGCTGGTCGCGCGGCGGGTGGACGCCCGGTCCGGGCTCGCCGTGACCTGGGGGCGTATCGAGTCGGGGCACGCCTGCAACGTCATTCCGCAGCACGCCGAGCTCTCCGGGACCGTGCGGTGCCTGGACCTCGCCTCCTGGCGGGCCGCTCCCGACCTGGTGCACGCCGCGATCGACGAGATCGCCACGATCTACCGGGCCAAGTCGGAGATCAACTACATCCGCGGAGTCCCGCCGGTCGTCAACGAGCCGGTCACGACCGACCTGCTGCGCGAAGCGATGACCGCGCGGCGCGGCGCGCAGTCCGTCGAGGACACCGACCAGAGCCTGGGCGGCGAGGACTTCTCCTGGTACCTGGAGCGCGTGCCCGGCGCCATGGCCCGGCTGGGCGTGCGCAAGCCCGGCGAGCGCACCGTACGCGATCTGCACCAGGGTGACTTCGACGCGGACGAGTCGGCGATCACGGTGGGCGTGGAGCTCTTCACCGCGGCCGCCCTCCTCGACGCCGGGGTCTGACGGATCGGCCCGCCGGGATGTGCGGACGAGGGCGCGGCGCACGGCTCCGGTCGCGCCCTCGGCACCTCCGCAGTAGCGTGGTCGGCAGTCATCAGCCAACACTCGAAAACATGCAACGTCACGCTTCGCATGCGGTGCGTGACGTCCGCGGTGGGCGTTGTATCCCCAGGTGCGCCTTTCGAGCCCACGGTTCACAAGGACGTAACCGGCCATCGGCACGAATGGATAACGGCCAGGCGATACCCCGTTCCCTCAAGGGTCTACGCGCGTTACTGTGCGCCGAACTCAGCACCCACTGCGGGGCTTGGAGAATGGGGAACTTCAGATGCGTCGGATATCCAGCCTGACCCGCGTCGCGGTGGGGGTCGCGTCGCTCGCACTCGCGGCCACAGCCTGCGGCGGCACCAGTAACGAGAGCGGCAGCAGTAGCGAGAGCGAGGGCACCAAGGGTCTTGCCATCGCGTACGACGTCGGCGGCAAGGGCGACCAGTCCTTCAACGACGCCGCGTACGCCGGCCTGGAGAAGGCGAAGACGGAGTTCAAGTACGAGACCCAGGACCTCGAGCCCACGGACGGTGAGACCGACGCGGACAAGGAGCAGCGCCTGGTCTCGCTGGCCAAGCAGGGCTACAACCCGGTCATCGGTGTCGGCTTCGCCTACGGCCCCGCGCTGGAGGCCGCTTCCAAGAAGTACCCGAAGACCACCTTCGGCATCGTGGACTCCGTGGTCGAGGGCGACAACGTGGCGTCGCTCGTCTTCGCCGAGCAGGAGGCCTCGTACCTCGCCGGTGTCGCGGCCGCCAAGGCCACCAAGACCAACACCGTCGGCTTCGTCGGTGGCGTGGACATCCCGCTCATCCACAAGTTCGAGGCGGGCTACAAGCAGGGCGTCCAGGACACCAACCCCAAGGTCAAGGTCCTGTCGCAGTACCTGACGCAGACCGCCGAAGAGGGCGGCTTCTCAAGCCCCGACAAGGGCAAGGCCGCGGCCGAGGGCCAGCTGGAGAAGAAGGCGGACGTCCTCTACCAGGCCGCGGGCCTGTCGGGCCAGGGTGTGATCGAGGCCGCCGCCAAGGAGAAGAAGTGGGCGATCGGCGTCGACTCCGACCAGTACGAGCAGAAGCCGCTGGCCGCCTACAAGGACTACATCCTGACCTCGGCGCTCAAGGACGTCGGCGGCGCGGTGTACTCGCTCGCCAAGTCGGTCGAGGACGGCAAGCCGCTGGCCGGTGTGCAGACCTTCGACCTGAAGGTGAACGGCGTCGGCCTGTCCGACACCAACCCGAAGATGGCGGAGATCGCCGGTCTCACCGACGCGGTGGCCAAGGCGAAGAAGGCCATCATCGACGGCACCATCAAGGTCAAGACCGAGTAGTCGTGCAGTGACGCAGAGCGGGCGGGCACCCATGGTGCCCGCCCGCTCTCGTGTGCCCCGCGCAGGTCATCCATGGCCTCCGGGCCTTTGCGGTCGGCAAGCCCCCGCCCGGTCGGTGGGAGCCCTCCGGGCACAGCCGCATAACAAGGTGGACAGAGGGGGTTCTCTAGTTGGTCTACGCGCGTTAATCTGCGGCGAAGCCAGCGTCGAGGTGTTCTGCCGGGCGCTTGTACGACGCTTGTACGACAGGAGCACAACACATGCGCCGGGTTCCCCGCATAGCGCTCGCAGGCGCGGCGGTCACCTCTCTCGCCCTCGCCCTCTCGGCCTGTGGCGGTACGTCCACCTCCTCCGGTTCCTCGGAGTCGAAGGGCGACAAGGGTCTCGCCATCGCGTACGACGTCGGCGGCAAGGGCGACCAGTCCTTCAACGACGCCGCGTACGCGGGCCTGCAGAAGGCGAAGGACGAGTTCGGCTACCAGACCGCCGACCTCGAACCCACCGACGGTGAGACGGACGCCGACAAGGAGCAGCGGCTGGTCTCGCTGGCCAAGCAGGGCCACAACCCCGTCATCGGCATCGGCTACGCCTACGCGCCGGCCGTCAAGGCGGCCGCGGAGAAGTACCCCGACACCACCTTCGGCATCGTCGACGACTCCACGATCGAGGCGAAGAACGTCGCGGACCTGGTCTTCTCCGAGCAGGAGGCCTCGTACCTCGCCGGTGTCGCGGCCGCCAAGGCCACCAAGACCGACACCGTCGGCTTCGTGGGCGGTGTGGACATCCCGCTCATCCACAAGTTCGGGGCCGGCTTCGCGCAGGGTGTCAAGGACACCGAGCCCAAGGTCAAGGTCCTGTCGCAGTACCTGACGCAGACCGCCGAGGAGGGTGGCTTCTCCAGCCCCGACAAGGGCAAGACGGCTGCCGAGGGCCAGATCGAGAACAAGGCGGACGTCGTGTACGCGGCGGCCGGTCTGTCCGGCCAGGGTGTCATCGAGGCCGCGGCCGCCGGCAAGGTGTGGGCGATCGGCGTCGACTCCGACCAGTACGAGCAGAAGCCGCTGGCCGCCTACAAGGACTCCATCCTGACCTCCGCGACGAAGGATGTCGCGAAGGCGGTGTACAACCTCGCGAAGTCGGTCGAGGAAGGCAAGCCCGAGACCGGTATCGTCAGGGGCGACCTGAAGTCCGGTGAGGTCGGCCTCGCCGAGTCCAACCCGAAGTTCAAGAGCGACACCGCGATCCAGGAAGCCGTCACGGCGGCCAAGGAAAAGATCATCAGCGGCGAGATCAAGGTCAAGACAAGCTGATCAGCAGTACCTCAAGAGCAGCCGAGCGACCCCGGGGAAGTTCAGGCAGTCCCCGGAGTCGTCCAGTAACCGCGGGGTTACGTCCGCTCAACGGGGTACAGGGAGCCTGGCTCCTTGTACCCCGTTCTCGCGAGACGCCGCCCCTCAAGTTGCCGTAGGGGCGCTACGCGCGTAGACGACCCCCTTTCCTCAGGAGAGTGCGCCATCAACGCGTCCAGCAGCCCTCCGGCACCGGCCGGCGCGGTCAACGGTCAGGTGACCGCGGTCGAACTCGCCGGGATCACCAAACGGTTCCCCGGCGTCGTGGCCAACCACGACATCCACCTCAGCGTCCGCAAAGGCACGGTCCACGCCCTCGTCGGCGAGAACGGGGCCGGCAAGTCGACGCTGATGAAGATCCTCTACGGCATGCAGAAGCCGGACGAGGGCACCATCTCCGTCAACGGCGAGGACGTCACCTTCTCGTCGCCCGCCGACGCCATCGCCCGCGGCATCGGCATGGTCCACCAGCACTTCATGCTCGCCGACAACCTCACCGTCCTGGAGAACGTCGTCCTGGGCAGCGAGAAGTCGTACGGCATCGGCGGCAAGGCCCGCCGCAGGATCGTGGAGCTCTCCGACCGGTACGGCCTCGGCGTGCGCCCCGACGCCCTGGTCGAGGAGCTCGGTGTCGCCGACCGCCAGCGCGTGGAGATCCTCAAGGTCCTCTACCGCGGCGCGAGCATCCTCATCCTCGACGAGCCCACCGCGGTCCTCGTACCGCAGGAGGTCGACGCGCTCTTCGCGAACCTGCGCGAGCTCAGGGCCGAGGGCCTCTCCGTCATCTTCATCTCGCACAAGCTGGGCGAGGTCCTGGCGGTCGCCGACGAGATCACGGTCATCCGCCGCGGCACGACGGTCGGCACCGCCGTCCCGGCCGAGACCACCTCGCGCCAGCTCGCCGAACTGATGGTCGGCAGCGAACTGCCCACCCCGGAGACCGCCGAGTCCACGGTCACCGACCGGCCGGTGCTGACCGTCGCGGACCTGCGCCTGGTCGCCCCCGGCGGCAAGGCCCTCCTCGACGACATCAGCTTCACCATCCACGCGGGCGAGGTCCTCGGCCTGGCCGGCGTCGAGGGCAACGGCCAGACCGAGCTGATCGAGGCGCTCATCGGCCTCAAGGCCGCCGACTCCGGCGCCATCACGCTGGGCGAGGAGGAGATCACCTCCTGGGTCACCCGCAAGCGCCGCGAACACGGCATCGGCTACATCCCCGAGGACCGCCACCGCCACGGCCTGCTCCTGGAAGCCCCGCTCTGGGAGAACCGCATCCTCGGCCACGTCACCGAGAAGCCCAACGCTAAGGGCATCTGGCTCGACATCAAGGGCGCCCAGGAGGACACCCGCCGGATCGTCGAGGCGTACGACGTCCGCACACCCGGCGTCGACGTCACCGCCGCCTCGCTGTCCGGCGGCAACCAGCAGAAGCTGATCGTCGGCCGCGAGATGAGCCACAAGCCGCGCTTTCTGATCGCCGCCCACCCCACCCGCGGTGTGGACGTCGGCGCGCAGGCAGCGATCTGGGACCTCATCCGCGAGGCCCGCCGCGAGGGTCTTGCCGTCCTGCTGATCTCCGCCGACCTGGACGAGCTGATCGGCCTCTCCGACACCCTCCGGGTGATCTACAACGGCAAGCTGGTCGCGGACGCCGATCCGGTGACCATCACCCCGGAGGAGCTCGGCTCGGCCATGACCGGCGCCGCCTCCGGACACCTGGAGAACGAAGAGCTCGTGGAACAGCTCGAAGAGCAGGAGCAGGCAGAGCAGGAGCAGGCAGAGCTCGAAGAGCAAGAGCACGCCGAGACCTCGCAAGACGCCCCGGAAGACGAGGCCCGCTGATGAAGAAGTTCGACAAGGAGCGCCTGCTCCTCGCGGTGGCCGGACCGGTCATCGCGCTCGTCGTGGCCGTGGCACTGACCTCGGTCGTGCTGATCGCCTCGGGGAAGAACCCGTTCGAGCCGTACTCGCTGATGTTCGAGCAGGCCACGTTCTCCGACATCCAGGTCCTGATCATCAACCAGGCCTCGCTGTACTACATCGCGGCGCTCGCGGTGGCCATCGGCTTCCGGATGAACCTGTTCAACATCGGTGTGGACGGCCAGTACCAGCTCGCCGCCATGATGGCCGCGATCGTCGGCGCCCACGTCGCGCTGCCGGCGGTCCTCCAGGTCCCGCTGCTGATCGTGACCGCGGTCCTCACCGGCGCCTTCTGGTCCGGCATCGCCGGTGTCCTCAAGGTCACCCGGGGCGTGAGCGAGGTCGTCGCGACGATCATGCTCAACGCGATCGCGACCTCCGTCATCGCCTACTTCTGGCTGCCCAGCGTCTTCGGCGTCAAGATCGGCAACAACAACACCACCGGCGAGATGAAGGAGTCCGGCTGGGTGCCCGGCATCGACATGGGCGACGCCGGCGAGATCTACGGCCTCGTCGTCCTCGCCGTGCTGCTCGGCATCGGCTACTGGGTCGTCCTCAACCGCACCCGCTTCGGCTTCGACCTGCGCGCCTCGGGCGCCTCCGAGTCGGCCGCCGCGGCCAGCGGGGTGAACCCCAAGCGCATGGTGCTCACCGCCATGCTGCTCTCCGGCGGTCTGGCCGGCCTCGCGGGCCTGCCGATCCTGCTCGGCGACACGCACACCTACAGCCTGAACTTCCCGACCGGCATCGGCTTCCTCGGCATCGGCATCGCCCTGCTCGGCCGCAACAGCCCGACCGGCATCGCCTTCGCGGCCCTGCTCTGGGCCTGGCTGGACAAGGCCTCGCCCGAGCTCGACTTCCACGGGTACGACAAGGAGATCGCGGTCATCATGCAGGGCCTGATCGTGATCGCGGTCGTCGTCTCGTACGAGGCCGTGCGCGAGTGGGGCCTGCGCCGCCAGCAGCGCCGCGTCGGCGCCGAACTCGCCGCGGGACACGTCCTCGGCGCCTCCTCCGACAACACGACCGAGAAGGAGGTGGCCGGCCGATGACCACCGTGACCGACCTCAACCAGCCCACACTGCAGCCCGCGGCGCCCAAGGGCCGCCGGCTGACGCTCCCCGTCCTCCTGCTGATCATCGCGGGCGGCCTGGCGCTGACCTCGATCGTCCGCATCATCACCGGCGCCGACGGCATCACCAACGTCAGCCAGATGTCCACCGCGCTCCAACTGGCCGTCCCGATCGGCCTGGCCGGTCTCGGCGGTCTGTGGGCCGAGCGCGCGGGCGTCGTCAACATCGGCCTCGAAGGCATGATGATCCTCGGCACCTGGTTCGGGGCCTGGGCCGGCTACCAGTGGGGTCCGTGGACCGGCGTCCTCGTCGGCATCATCGGCGGCTGCATCGGCGGTCTGCTGCACGCGATCGTCACGATCACCTTCAACGTCAACCACATCGTCTCCGGTGTGGCCATCAACATCCTGGCCCTCGGCGCCACCCGCTACCTCGCCCCGCTCGCCTTCGAGGGCGTCACCGGCGGCACCGCCAAGCAGTCCCCGCCGGTCGAGTCCCTCGGGAACTTCACCGTGCCAGGACTCTCCGACGGGCTCGCCGACCTCAACGACAAGGGCTGGTTCTTCGTCTCGGACATCGCCGGCCTGCTCGGCGGCCTGGTCACCAACGTGTCCTGGCTGACCCTGATCGCCGTCGCGCTGATCCCCGCCACCTGGTGGATCCTGTGGCGTACCGCCTTCGGCCTCCGTCTGCGGTCCTGCGGCGAGAACCCGGTCGCGGCCGAGTCGCTCGGCGTCAACGTCTACAAGTACAAGTACCTGGCCGTGATCATCTCCGGCGGTCTGGCGGGCCTCGGCGGTGTCTTCCTGTCGATCGTCGCCAACCCCTTCTACCTGGAGGGACAGACCAGCGGCCGCGGCTACATCGGCCTCGCCGCGATGATCTTCGGCAACTGGATGCCGGGCGGACTCGCCATCGGCGCCGGCCTGTTCGGCTACACCGACAGCCTCAACCTGCGCGGCGGCGCCGCGAACGTCCACGCGCTGCTGCTGCTCGCCGCCATCCTGCTGGTCATCGGCGCGATCTGGCTGGTCGTCAAGAAGAAGTACGTCGCCGCGGTGCTCACGCTGGCCGTCGGCGCGCTGGTGTTCACCTGGTACGCCCTCACCGACGAGGTCCCGAACCAGGTCGTCTCCGCCACGCCGTACGTCATCACGCTGCTCGTCCTCGCCCTCTCCGCGCAACGCCTGCGAATGCCGAAGGCGAACGGCATGCCGTACCGGCGGGGGCAGGGCAAGTGACCTCCGCCGGTGACGTCGACTGGGAGGCCCTGCGGGAGGTGGCCCGCGAGGCCATGTCCCGTGCGTACGCCCCTTATTCGGGCTACCCGGTCGGCGTCGCGGCGCTGGTCGACGACGGCCGGGTGATCTCCGGGTGCAACGTCGAGAACGCCTCGTACGGGATCGGGCTGTGTGCCGAGTGCGGTCTGGTCTCACAGCTCCAGAACACCGGGGGCGGCCGGCTGACGCACTTCACCTGCGTCGACGGCCGCGGCGAGATCCTCGTCCCGTGCGGCCGCTGCCGCCAGCTGCTGTACGAGTTCGGCGGCCCCGACCTGATCCTGGAGACCCCGGCCGGGCTCCTGCCGCTCTCCGAGATGCTGCCGCAGGCCTTCGGGCCGGGGCATCTCACCAAGTAGCACCGCTCTTCGGAAGGAAGCCAACGTCATGGCGTTGTTGTCCATGGATGCCATCTCCGTCATCCGCACCAAGCGGGACCGCGGTGAGTTCAGCGACGAGCAGATCGACTGGGTCATCGACGCGTACACACGCGGCGAGGTGGCCGACTACCAGATGGCCGCCCTCAACATGGCGATCCTGCTCAACGGCATGAACCGCCGCGAGATCGCCCGCTGGACCGCCGCGATGATCGCCTCCGGCGAGCGCATGGACTTCTCCGCGTTGTCCCGTCCGACCGCCGACAAGCACTCGACGGGCGGCGTCGGCGACAAGATCACGCTCCCACTGGCGCCCCTCGTGGCCGCCTGCGGTGCGGCCGTCCCGCAGCTCTCGGGCCGCGGTCTCGGCCACACCGGCGGCACGCTGGACAAGCTGGAGTCGATCCCCGGCTGGCGCGCGCTCCTGTCGAACGAGGAGATGCTCTCCGTACTGGACGAGGTCGGCGCGGTGATCTGCGCGGCGGGCGACGGCCTGGCCCCGGCGGACAAGAAGCTGTACGCCCTGCGCGATGTCACCGGCACAGTGGAGGCGATCCCGCTGATCGCCTCCTCGATCATGTCGAAGAAGATCGCGGAGGGCACGGGCTCGCTGGTCCTGGACGTGAAGGTGGGCACGGGCGCCTTCATGAAGACGATCGAGGACGCGCGTGAACTCGCCTCCACGATGGTCGGGTTGGGCACGGACCACGGGGTGCGGACGATCGCGCTCCTGACGGACATGTCGACCCCGCTGGGCCTGACGGCGGGCAACGCCCTCGAAGTGCGCGAGTCGGTCGAGGTGCTGGCCGGCGGGGGCCCCTCCGACGTCGTCGAACTGACCCTCGCCCTGGCCCGCGAGATGCTCGACGCGGCGGGCGTGAAGGACGCCGACCCCGCGAAGGCCCTGGCGGACGGCTCGGCGATGGATGCCTGGCGCCGCATGATCGCGGCTCAGGGCGGCGACCCGGACGCCCCGCTGCCCACGTCCCGCGAGCAGCACGTGGTCAAGGCCCCGTCCTCCGGTGTCCTGACCCGCCTCGACGCGTACGACATCGGCGTCGCCGCCTGGCGCCTCGGCGCGGGCCGCGCCCGCAAGGAGGACCCGGTCCAGGCCGGAGCGGGCATCGAGATGCACGCCAAGCCGGGCGACTCCGTCACCGAGGGCCAGCCCCTGCTGACCCTGCACACGGACACGCCGGAGCGCTTCGAGTACGCGCTGGAGGCGGTGGGGGGTTCATACGACATCGCCGCCGCCGGCACGGACTTCACGGCGAAGCCGATCGTGCTGGACCGGATCGCCTGAACCAGGTGCGGGTGATCGCCTGAACCAGGCGCGTGCGAAAGGGGCCGGTGTCCGTCACTGGCCCCTTTCGCGGTTCCGGGGGAGGGTGAAAGGGACCGGCGAGGGGGCCGTCGGCGTCAGCCCAGTACCGCCGCGATCACAACCAACACCGGCACCGCCGCCATCGTCGACAACAGGATCGACTCCCGCGCCAACACCTCGCCCACCCGGTACCGGGACGCGTACGTGAAGAGGTTCTGCGCGGCGGGCAGCGCCGAGGTGACCACCACGTCCAGCAGCGGCGCCCCGCGCAGCCCGAAGACGCCCGCGGCCAGGGCCCAGGCCACCAGGGGCTGGCCGACGGACTTCAGGGCGACCGAGAGCAGGACGGGAGTCCGGTCGGGACCGCGGCCGGGCATCGTGCTGCCGCACAGGGAGATGCCGAAGGCCAACAGGACGGCCGGCACCGACATGTTGCCGATCAGCGTCAGCGGGTCGAGGACCGGGCCCGGGACCGTCAGTCCACTCGCCGAGACCGCCACCCCGCTGAGCGAGCCGATGCCGATCGGGTTGCGCACGGGGGCGGTCACCCGCTGCCACAGCGAGGCCTTCTCACCCGGCCGCGACAGGTCCAGGATCGTCAGTGCGACGGGCGTCATCACGATCTGCTGGAACAGCAGCACCGGCGCCACGAGCGAGGCGTCGCCCAGTACGTACACGGCGATCGGGATGCCCAGGTTGCCCGCGTTGACGTAACTGGAGCACAGCGCGCCGATCGTCGTCCGGCCCACGCCCCAGCGGCGTACGGCACCGACCGCGACGAACACCCCGGCGACCGCGAACGTGCTGACCGCCGTCACCAGCAGTCGGCTGGAGAGGATGACGGACAGGTCGGCCTGGGCGAGGGTCGTGAAGAGCAGAGCCGGCGTGGCCACGTGAAAGGCGAGCTTGGTCAGCACCTCCCGTCCGTTGTCCCCGAGATAGCCGCGGCGTCCGATCAGATAGCCGACGCCGATGACGACGGCGATGACCGCGAAGCCGTTCAGCACCCCTTGCACGGCACCTCCGCGAGCCCTCGGGGGTGTCCGGGGACCGGAAGGAGGCGGTGGTCGTCGGGTATCCGTACGGGGGCTGATTCGTGGGGCATACACCCAACCCTCTTGGGTAGTGCATCCCCTGGTCAATGTGATGTTGACCGACGGAACTTCGCGCCAGGGTGTGCGCTCGGTGAGTGCCCGGTGACCGCCCAGCGATGAGTTCCGCGCCGCCGCCCGGTCTACCGCACGTGGACGCCATGACACCCGCTGTACTCGTACTGCCAGGACCCGTCACCCGTGACGAGGTGCCGAGGCTCTGTGAGGACGTGCGCGCACGACTGGAGAGCAGCGGAGCCGGAGTCCTGGTCTGCGACGTCGCGGGCCTCGGTCCGCCCGGTCTGACCACAGTGGACGCGCTGGCCAGGATGGAGCTCACCGCCCGCCGCGCCGGAGGCCGGATCAGACTGCGTGACCCCGATCCGGCCCTGCACGCGCTACTCGCTCTGGTCGGCCTCCGCTTCGAGGTGGAGGGGCAGCCCGAAGAGCGGGAACCAGCGCTTCGTGTCGAGGAAGCAGTGGAACCCGGTGATCCGCCCCTCTGAGGTCTCCAGCACCTGCACCGCCCACGGCGTGTAGCCCCCCGTGTCCGGGTCCGGCTTGTACTGCGCGAAGCCCGGCAGTCCGTTCACCGCGACCGGCACCAGGCGTGAGTTCGCACACGGGGCGCCCAGCGTCGTCATGAAGCCCGTGATGTCCTCGGGTCCCGACAGCCACAGGTCGAACGGCGGCATCGTCATCACGGCGTCCTCGTGCAGCAGCGCCGTCAACGCCGTCATGTCGTACCCCTCGAAGGCCGCCACATAGCGTTCCAGGAGCTTCTGCTGCTCCTCGTCCAGCGGATCGGAGGTGGCGGCCTCCGCGGCGGCCCCGTCGCGCTCGGCGAGCGTCGCGCGGGCCCGCTGGAGCGCGCTGTTGACCGAGGCGACCGTGGTGCCGAGCAGCTCGGCGACCTCGCTCGCCTTCCAGGCCAGCACCTCCCGCAGGATCAGCACCGCCCGCTGCTTGGGCGGCAGTTGCTGCAGGGCGGCCATGAAGGCCAGGCGCACCGACTCCTTGGCCACCGCGGCCTCGGCCGGGTCGCTGGGGGTCGGCAGCACGCGGGCGTCCGGCATCGGCTCCAGCCACGTGTTGTCCGGGCGCGGAGTCAGCGCCGCCTGCGCGAGGGGCGTCGAGTCCGTCAGATCCACGGGCCGGGCCCGCTTGTTGCCCGCCGTCAGCATGTCCAGGCAGACGTTCGTCGCGATCCGGTACAGCCACGAGCGCATCGAGGAGCGGCCCTCGAACTTGTCGTAGCTGCGCCAGGCGCGCACCAGCGTGTCCTGAACCGCGTCCTCCGCCTCGAAGGACGAGCCGAGCATCCGGTAGCAGTACCCCGTCAGCTCGACCCGGTGCTTCTCCAGCCGGACGTCCAGGTCCTCCGTCATGACCGTACCGTCGCTCATAGCCGACCCACCCCTGTGGCCTTGATCCGTAGTCACCGACATCGCCCCTTTGCGGCGCCGACCCTTCGGAAGCTACCGCAGCCCACTGACAATGACCCCCCGAGACGAAAAAGGTGCAGGTCAGGACAGTTTCTGTCCTGACCTGCACCCGTACGTTCGGAAGTCGACCCTCAGTGCCGGACCCCCGCCGGCACCAGCCGCCGCTGGACCCGGGCCGCGTGCGACCCCACCACCGTGATCGTCACGACCCCGAACACCGCCAGCAGCCCGAGCGCGACCGTCCCGGCCCAGCCGCCCGAGTGGTAGGCGACCGCACCGAGCGTGCTGCCCGCGCTGGAGCCCACGTAGTAGGCGGACTGGTAGAGCGCCGAGGCCTGGGCGCGCCCCTCCTTGGCGGTGTGGCTCACCGAGGAGGACGCGACCGCGTGGCCCGCGAAGAAGCCCGCGGTGATCAGGACGAGCCCGAGCAGGACGACCGGCAGGAAGTCGGCCAACGAGAGCAGCAAACCCGCGGTAGTCGTTCCGCCCGCCAGGTACAGCGAACCGCGCCGGCCGAGGCGGCCCACCAGTTTCCCCGCCGTCGAAGCCGAAACCGTACCGACGAGGTAGACCAGGAAGATCGACCCGACGATGCCCTGCGGAAGCGAGAACGGGGCGTCGGTGAGGCGGTACCCGATCACCGTGTAGACCGCGCCGAACACCGTCATGAACAGCGCGCCGATCGCGTACAGCCGGCACAGCAGCGGATTGGCGAGGTGGCCGCGCACCGTGCGGACCAGCATCCCCGGCCGCGGGGAACCGGCCCTGAAGTGCTTCGGCGCCGGCAGCAGCAGTCGGAAGGCGACCGCACAGCCCACCGCGACGACCCCTACCACCCCGACGGCGACCCGCCAGCCCCACTCCTGCGCGACCCAGCCGGTGATGACCCGGCCGCTCATGCCACCGACACTGTTGCCCGCCACGAAGAGACCGATCGCGGTGATCAGCGCCTTCGGCCGGACCTCCTCCGCCAGGTACGCCGTCGCCGAGGCGGGCAGTCCGGCCAGCGCCGCGCCCTGCACCGCCCGCAGCGCGATCAGCGCGCCGACCGACGGGGCGAAGGGCACCAGCAGACCGACCGTCACCGCGATCCCCAGGGACCACGTCATCAACGTCCGCCGCCCGAACCGCTCCGACAGCGCGCTCAGCGGCAGGACGAACAGCGCCAGCGCGCCGGTCGCCGCGGACACCGTCCAGCTCGCCGCGCTCGCCGTGACCCCGAAGTCACTGGAGATCAGCGGGAGGAGGGCCTGCGTGGAGTAGAGCAGCGCGAAGGTCGCGACACCCGCGAGAAAGAGCGCGAAGCTCATGCGGCGGTAGCCGGGCCCGCCGGGGGTCAGGCGGGAATCGGTGGAAGAGGAGACGACGGAGGCTGAGGCGCCCACTGTGATGGACGCCCCGGTACTGACAGAAGGCATGCTTCGAACCTAAACACCTCCCTCTGATCCGTCCAATGCATGGAATCGCCATAATCGTTCCCGTGATGCATCAGCAGAGGTCAGAGAGTCGTCTGTCACCGTCCAGTGACACAGAAGACGGCGCCGGCATGTCGAGGTTGCTCGCTCCGCGCCTCGCGTACTTCGCCGGAGTCGCCCGGACCGAGCACGTCACCCGGGCCGCGCAGGAGATGCAGGTCCCTCAGTCCACCCTCTCCCGTGCGATGGTCCGCCTCGAACAGGACCTGGGCGTCGACCTCTTCGCCCGTCGCGGCCGCACGGTCTCGCTCACGCCGGCAGGGCGTACGTTCCTGGCCTCCGTCGAGCGGGCCCTCGCCGAGGTCGAACGGGCCGCCGAGGAGGTACGGGCCGACGCCGACCCGGCCACAGGCAAGGTCGCGTTCGGCTTCCTGCACACCATGGGCTCCGAGACGGTCCCCGGCCTCATCCGGGCCTTCCGCGCCGATCATCCGCGGGTCCGCTTCAGCCTCGTCCAGAACTACGGCGAGGCGATGATCGAGCGCCTGCGCTCCGGCGAACTGGACCTCTGCCTCACGTCCCCCGTCCCGGACGCCCCCGACCTGGTCTCCCGGCGCCTCGACGAACAGAAACTGCGTCTGGTGGTCCCCGCCGACCACCGTCTCGCCTCCCGCCGCCGCATCCGCCTCGCCGAGGCCGCGGACGAGACGTTCGTGACCCTGGAACCCGGTTACGGCCTCCGCCGCATCACCGACGACCTCTGCGCGCAGGCGGGCTTTCGGCCCCGTGTCGCCTTCGAGGGGGAGGAGGCGGAGACGCTCCGCGGTCTCGTAGCCGCCGGTCTCGGGGTCGCGCTGCTGCCCCCGCCCGCGGTGGCCCGCCCGGGAGTCGTCGAACTGACGGTCACCGCTCCCCGCGCGGCCCGCGAGATCGGAGTGGCCTGGCTGGACGGCCACCCGGACACGCCCCCGGTAGCCGCCTTCAAGAGATTCCTACTGTCGAGAAGGGGTGCACTCCTCCCCGAGTGACGGTGCGTGCGGCTCCGTCGTGGCTGGTCGCGCAGTTCCCCGCGCCCCTAAAGGACTGGGGGTGGCTCGGGTTGGTTTGTAGGGTGCGGGCCCGGTGGGGGCTTGTCGCGCAGTTCCCCGCGCCCCTAAAAGATTGGGGTGGCTTGGGTTGGTTTGTAGCGCGCGGGTCGGCTGTGGCTTGTCGCGCCGTTCCCCGCGCCCCTGAAAAGACCAAAGACCAGGGGTGGCTTGGGACTGTGTGATCACTGCGGGCCGGTGGGGGCTGGGTGCGCAGTTCCCCGCGCCCCTAAAAGAACAGGCCCGCCAGCGCCGGGCGGGGTCTGAACCTCAGGCCCCACTCGCCCGCTGTCGGCCTCCGGCGTGAGGGGTCGTGTCGGGGTGTCCGATCGCCGCGGCAACGTGCCTGAAGCTGAATATCCCAGAGCGGCGATCGGATATCCCGTCGCGGCACCGGCCCCACCACCCACCTTCCCAGGGGCGCGAGGAACTGCGCGACCAGCCCCCACCGAACCCGCAGACAACAGTCAACGCCGAAGCGACCGCCCGAAGCCGGAGGCAAGCGGCATACGCAACCCCAGCGGCGGCGGAGCCGCCAACGCATCCTCCACCGGCCGCGAAAAGGCCCGCCCGAACAACGCCCCCATCACAAAGTCCTCGGCAAGAGCAAGAACTTCCCCCCGGTGCTGATTCAGCCCGTGCCCATCGGAATGAACCTCGAACCGACAGATATCCCGGTTCGCCTTCTTCGCCCGCGCGGCAAGCCGGAACGACAACTCAGGATCCGTCCGCTCGTCATTCGTACCGTGCACGATCATCACCCGCCGCCCCGCAAGCTGCTTCACCGGTTCGGCAGACGAGGCCACGTCATCCTCAGGCAGCCAAGGAGCCACAGCAAGCACGGAGTTGACAGCGGAGTGCCCCGCCGCGTGCAGCGCGGCCCGCCCACCCATGTCCACCCCCGCGAGACACACCGGCACATCCCCGTACCGGCGCACGACCTCGTCCGCCGCCCACACCGCGTCGTGAACGAGATGCGCCTCACTCCCGTTCCACCCCCGGAACCGGTAGTGCACGACATGCGCCACCAGCCCGCCCCCCAACCCCCGCTCCCGCCCCGCACGCGTGAGACGGCGCCCCAACGCCCGTACAGACGCCGTCGCCAGCATCGGTGACGGTCTGCGGACGGAGGACTCCTCGCCGCCCGGCAGCAGCAGCACCACGCCGCTCACCGCCGTCGGCTCCATGCCGAGTGCCCGCCCCAGACGGGCCCTGCGAACCGGCGTCGCTTGCTGTGCCATGACAGAACAGTGTCAGAAGCGATGGTGTACGCCAGCAGTCCGCACGGTCACCGTTACGTATCGACGGATTCGTACAACAGGAGATCTACGCGCGTAGGCAGTAGAGTGCGGAGATGACGAGCCAGACCAAGAACATCCCGAGCTCGGACCAGATCCGCCGGGCGCCGAAGGTCCTGCTGCACGATCACCTCGACGGAGGCCTGCGTCCGGGGACGATCGTCGACCTCGCCCACGCGTCCGGCTACACGAACCTCCCCGAGACGGACCCCGACAAGCTCGGCATCTGGTTCCGCGAGGCCGCCGACTCCGGCTCCCTGGAGCGGTACCTGGAGACCTTCGCGCACACCTGCGCCGTCATGCAGACCCGCGAGGCCCTGGTCCGGGTCGCCGCCGAGTGCGCGGAAGACCTCGCCGAGGACGGCGTCGTGTACGCCGAGGTGCGGTACGCCCCCGAGCAGCACCTCGAAGCCGGGCTCACCCTCGAAGAAGTCGTCGAAGCCGTCAACGAGGGCTTCCGGGAAGGCGAGCGGCGCGCCCGCGACAACGGCCACCGGATCCGCGTCGGCGCCCTGCTCACCGCCATGCGGCACGCGGCCCGCGCCCTGGAGATCGCCGAACTGGCCAACCGCTACCGCGATCTGGGCGTCGTCGGGTTCGACATCGCGGGCGCCGAGGCGGGCTTCCCGCCCACCCGTCACCTGGACGCCTTCGAGTACATGAAGCGGGAGAACAACCACTTCACGATCCACGCGGGCGAGGCCTTCGGGCTGCCCTCCATCTGGCAGGCCCTCCAGTGGTGCGGCGCCGACCGGCTCGGCCACGGCGTGCGCATCATCGACGACATCCAGGTCCAGGAGGACGGCTCCGTGAAGCTCGGCCGCCTCGCCTCGTACGTACGCGACAAGCGCATCCCGCTGGAGCTGTGCCCCAGCTCCAATCTCCAGACGGGCGCCGCCGACTCGTACGCCGAGCACCCGATCGGCCTGCTGCGGCGACTGCACTTCCGGGCCACGGTGAACACCGACAACCGCCTGATGTCCGGCACCAGCATGAGCCGGGAATTCGAGCACCTTGTCGATGCTTTCGGTTATGCGCTCGACGACATGCAGTGGTTCACAGTCAATGCGATGAAATCAGCATTCATTCCTTTCGATGAACGACTGGCCATGATCAATGACGTGATCAAGCCGGGTTATGCGGAGCTGAAGTCCGAATGGCTGTTCCAGCAGACCGCTTCCACCAGCGGTTCTTCGGAGGGGCAGGCCTGAGAGCATGACGAGGAAAGCGGCCGGGTGGAGGCCACTCGGCCGCTTTTCGATGTTTGCGGGGCGAGCTCTCACGTGATTACCGTTTCGGACCGCTCAAATCCCCGTCACAGCATGCAAGGACGAAGATGAAGCAGTCTGCTGCCAAGACCCTCGGTGTCGCCGCTCTCGGTGCCGCCTTCGCCGCCGCCGGCGCCGGTGCCGCCAACGCCGCCCCCGCGGTCCCGGATGCCTCCTCGGCCCTGGGCACCGCCACCAGCGTGCTGCCGGCGGACGGGGTCACCAAGACCCTGCCCGGCGCCTCCGACTCGCTCGCCCAGGGTCAGAACGCGCTCGGTGGCGGTCTGGCCGCCGCCAAGCCGGCCGTCGCGAAGCTCCTCGCCGACGGTCCGGCCGCGCCGGTCGCCGGTCTGCTCGGCGGACTGCCGGTCCAGGGCCTGCCCACCCAGGGCCTGCCGGTGAACGGGATCCCGCTGGGCTGAGCACCGCCCCGGGAACCACCCCGAGAACCACCCTTGTACGCGCGGAAGGGGCGCACCCTCGGTCGGGTGCGCCCCTTCGGCGTCTGTGTGCGTGCGATGCGCGTGAGCGCCTGCGTCACCAGGCCGTACGAGCTGCCTTGCCCTCGGAGGGGAACAGGACCCACAGCGCTATGTAGAGCAGGAACTGCGGGCCCGGCAGCAGGCAGGAGAGCAGGAAGATCACCCGCATCGTGGTCGCGGAGGTACCGAAGCGCCGAGCCAGCGCTGCGCACACTCCGCCGATCATCCGGTCGTTGGTGGGGCGGGCAAGGCGGTTCATTACGGCTCCTTCGTGAGCGTCGGCAGGTCGGTTCGAGGCTGCCGATGCGGCTGCCTCGTCTGCCTTCCAAGCTACGGACGCGAAGGGGGCAAAGCGTCGCTCTACGGGGCGATCCCGACCCTGGGAATCGTCGGGGTCCGACCCTGAGCCGGGTCCTCCCGGCGGAGGGCGGCCCGCTGCCGTGTCTCGGCCCGGCGGCGTAGTACGCCCCGCAGGGCGGGCACGACCGCGACGTGGGCCAGCGCCACTCCCACCGTGTTGAGCAGCAGCGAGTCGACGTCCACGACCTGTCCGGGCACCCCGGTCTGCAGAAGCTCGATGCCCAGCGAGAGCAGGGCGCCCGCGGCGACCGTACGGAGCAGGGAGAGCAGCGGCGAGACGGCGAGCCGGCCGCCCGCCATGGGCAGCAGCACACCGAGCGGGGCGAGCAGCAGCAGCCCCTTGCCGATGCTGCGGGCCGCCGCCTCGGGGCCCAGCGCGAGGTCGGCCCTGATGCTGGCGAACGGACGCAGGTTCGCGGCGCTCACCCACGGCACGTCCAGCGGTCGCAGCGTGACCCAGGCGACAAGCGCGAGATGTACGACGAGGAGGACACCCCCCGCCGCACGGAAGCGGATCGCGGCACTGCCGCTGTTCGAGCCTTGACGCTGCACGCACCCCAAGACGCGGCCTTCGGCAGGATCGGTTCCGTGAGTCGGCGCCGGGTGGCCCACACGGGTGAGGCGTACGCCACAGGCGGGGTCCCCGCGGAGCGCTCAGGTCCCGTCGGTCTCCGTCGACGGCGGGGTCTCCGAGCCCGGGCGGGAGCGGACGTCCTCCGTGCACTCGTAGCGCCGCGGGGCCTCCGCACCGGGCCCGCCCAGCGTGACCGTGCCGTCGTCGGAGGCGGCCTCGGAGTCGCTGAACGTGCAGATGATCTGGGCCAGCGCGTACGACGACAGCTCGGCGGGCGGCCTGCTCAGACGGAGCGTGTCGTCCGGGTCGGCGGGGGCCGGGCCGCCCACCGTCAGGCCCTCCGGCACGTCCGTCATGTACTTCGCCTGCTGCTCGGCCTCCGACGGGGGCTCGGAGAGCTCGTCGAGGAGCGCCTGCGCGGCGCGTACCCGGTCCGTCTCCGCCGGTCCCGCCTCGATGCGCACGGTCCGGTCGACCTGGGCCAGCGACGACGAGCACAGCAGGAACACCTGGACGAGGATTCCGCGCGAGGACTGCGTACCGATGTCCGGGCCGGTCAGCGTGCACGGCACCCGGGAGGGCGCGGGCCCGAAGTCGGTCGGCACCTCCGTCGCCCGGATCCCGCACCCGGCGAGCGTCACGGCGAGCAGCGGCACGGCGAGGAGAGCGGCCCGCGTCCGGCGTACGGCCGGCTTCCGGGAAAGGGACACGGCACGCGTCCGGCGTACGCCCCATGCGTCGCGTACGGACATCACGCGCCCCCCTCGGTGCGGTCGCCCTCGCCGGACTTGTCCGTGCACCCGGGGTCCTCGGGGTTGCCGGGGCTGTCCGGGTTGTCGGGGTCCCTGAGCTCGGAGGCGTCGCGCGGCAGGCGCAGGGTGAAGACGGCGCCGCCCTTGGGCGAGTTCGCGGCGGTGATCTCGCCGCCGTGGATGTGGGCGTTCTCCAGGGCGATGGACAGACCCAGGCCGCTGCCCTCGGAACGCGGCCGGGAGGCGCTCGCCTTGTAGAAGCGGTCGAAGACGTGCGGCAGGACGTCCTCGGGGATGCCCGGGCCGTGGTCCTTGACCTCGATGACCAGGTCGTTGCCCTCGTCGCGCACCCGCACGCGCACCGGGGAACCGCCGTGCTTGAGGGCGTTGCCGATCAGGTTCGCCAGGATGACGTCCAGGCGGCGCGGGTCGAGGCGCGCCATGAGGCCGCGCTCGGCGTCCAGGTCCACCGCGTCCAGCCAGGCGCGCGCGTCGATGCAGGCGGTGATCTGGTCGGCGATGTCGACGTTGTCCGCGACGAGCCGGGCCGTGCCCGCGTCGAAGCGGGTGACCTCCATGAGGTTCTCCACCAGGTTGTTCAGCCGCCGGGTCTCGCTGACGACGAGCCGGACGGCGGGCTCGATCATCGGGTCGACGCTGCCGGTCTCCGCGTCGAGCTCCTCCTCGAGGACCTCGGTCACGGCGGTGATCGCGGTCAGCGGCGTCCGCAGCTCGTGCGACATGTCCGCCACGAACCGCCGGGACGCCTGCTCGCGGGCGCTCATGTCCTCGACCCGTTTCTCCAGCGACTCCGCCGTACGGTTGAACGTCCGTGACAGATCGGCGAGTTCGTCGGTCCCCGACACCCGCAGCCGGGTGTCCAGCTTGCCCTCACCGAGCCGGCGGGCCGCCGTGCCCAGGCGGTGCACCGGCTTGAGGACGGTCGTCGCGAGCGCCTGCGCCAGCAGCGCGGAGCCGACCAGCGCGAGACCGGTCGCGATCCCCAGCGACCAGGCAAGCGAGTTGAGGTCCTTGGCCTCCGGCTCCAGCGACTTGAGCATGTACCCGGTAGGCCCGCCGTTGATCACCTTCGCGCCGCCCACGAGATACGGCTTGTCGCCCTGGACTATCCGCTGCCAGTACAGGTGGTACGTGTACTTGTTGTTCGAGGAGATCTTCTGCTTCTTGTTCACCGCCTTCTGGAGGGACTTCGGTACGTCCTCCAGCGTGAAGGTGTCCAGGTCGGAGTTGCCGCGGACGGTGCCGCCGGTCTCGTCCTCGGCGATCAGCAGCACACTGAAACGCTGGCTGCTGTTCGCCATCTGCCCGGCGGCGCGCTGCAGTTCGTCCCGCGTCGGATGCTCCCGGAGCGTGCTGGCCCGGTTCTGCATCGCCTGCTGGAAGTCGCCGAGCACCGCGTCCTGCGTACGGGTGAGCACCGCCTCGCGGTTGAGCCAGTACGCGATGCCGGACGCCGACACGGCGGCCGTGAGCGCGACCAGACCGAACACCACGACCAGCCGCAGCCGCAGACTGGTGAAACGCAGGCCCGCCAGTATCGCCTTGCGTGCCGCGGCCCAGCCACGGAGCTTGTCCTGCGGTTTGGTCACTGAGGAGTGTCCAGCCGGTAGCCGACCCCGCGGACGGTACGGATGAGCGTCGGCGAGGACGGCACGTCCTCCACCTTCGCCCGCAGCCGCTGCACGCACGCGTCGACGAGCCGCGAGTCGCCGAGGTAGTCGTGCTCCCACACCAGCCGCAGCAACTGCTGGCGGGACAGCGCCTGTCCGGGCCGGCGGCTCAGCTCAAGGAGTAGCCGCAGCTCGGTGGGAGTCAGCTGCAGATCCTCGCCGTTCTTGGTCACGGTCATCGCCGCACGGTCGATGACGAGCGAACCGAACGTCGCCGAATCGTTGGCCTCGCGCTCACCACGCCGCAGCACCGCCCGGATACGGGCGTCGAGCACCCGCCCCTGCACGGGTTTGACGACATAGTCGTCGGCGCCGGACTCCAGTCCGACCACCACATCGATGTCATCGCTGCGCGCGGTCAGCAGGATGATCGGCAGTTGATCCGTACGCCGGATACGGCGGCACACCTCGAATCCGTCGATGCCGGGCAGCATCACATCGAGGACGATCAGATCGGGCCGCTGCTCGCGCAACAGCTTCAGACCGTCCTCACCCGTGGCAGCGGTGGCCACGCGGTGTCCCTGGCGCGTCAGAGAGAGCTCCAGGGCCGTCCGGATGGCGTCGTCGTCCTCGATCAGCAACAGGGAAGGCACGGACGTCATTCTGTCCCATGACGTGGGCGGGTATCGACTGTTGGAGCGCTCCCACACATGTCCCGCGTACGAGTGCGTGGCGTACGTGTCGTATGAGTAGCCGTACAACGCTTCTCTGTGATCGAACCGTGGCTCGCCGGGGCCCAACCCCTGTGACAGCTCTGTGACAGTCGGCGGACACCGTCATGAAGTGGCGGCGGCAAGATTTTGGTCACAGGCAAGGAAGCACCGCAGAACCGGAACTCCACGACGGGGGGCGCGAGATGAACACGCTGCACAGCACCAGCACTGGCGCAGTTGTCACGCGTCTCCACGACGTAAGGAGCACCGAGAAGTCCGGTGCCGTGAGCGGGCGGGGGTGCGCTCGCGGCACCGGGCGTCAGCACACCGGGTCGTACATGACGGTGGTTGACGCACATGTGGGGGGAACGAGCGGGGGAGCGTCGTACGGGGAGGGCTCGGGGGAGCGTCGTTCGGTGTCGGAGGCGGAGTTCACCGCCTACGTCCAGGAGCGCCGCGCCTCCCTGTACGCAACCGCCTACCACCTGACCGGTGACCGCTTCGAGGCCGAGGACCTGCTGCAGAGCGCGCTGTTCTCGACGTACCGGGCCTGGGAACGGATCAGCGACAAGGCCGCGGTCGGGGGCTACCTCCGCCGCACCATGACCAACCTGCACATCAGCGCGTGGCGCCGCCGCAAGCTGAACGAGTACCCGACCGAGGAGCTGCCGGAGACGGCCGGCGACACGGACGCGATGCGCGGCACCGAGCTGCGCGCCGTCCTGTGGCAGGCGCTCGCCCGGCTGCCCGAACTCCAGCGCACCATGCTGGTCCTTCGTTACTACGAGGGCCGCACGGACCCGGAGATCGCGGAAATCCTCGACATCAGTGTCGGCACGGTGAAGTCCAGCATCTGGCGGTCACTCCGCCGGCTGCGCGAGGACGAGGTCCTCAGCTTCGGCCGTGACGAGGAGGAGTCCTTCGGGGAGCTTGTCGCCTGAAGGGTGTGGGGGGATGCCCGCAACTCCGGGGGGAGGTAGCGGGCAGGGTGTTCGTCACTCCGGGGGGAGGCGGCGGACAGCACGGGGGAGCAGTACCGGGGGGAACCAACGGGGTCGGGGGACCACGGGGGAGCACCACACGGGGGAGCACGAAAAGAGCGGGACTGGATGGACCGGGGGGTCCAGCCAGTCCCGCTCTTCGTGCGCACGGGCGGGCTTCCCTTGTGGGCATGGCCGAGCAGGGGCGCCCCGTCAGGGGCGCGGGGCTGTGACATCTTGCGGCTCCGCCGCGGGGCGCGACCAGCCCCCACGCACCCGCACATCCCCCACAACCTCCCGCGAGGAGCGCGAAGCGACAGCGAGCCGCTCCAAAGCCTCGTCCCGATCACAGGCGTACGCGCCAAGCACAGTCTGCCGAGCCACAATCGACCGCTCGGCCCGCATCAACCGCCACCCCCGCCGAAGCAGAAACGGCACGGACTTACGCCCCTCCCGCAGATCCCGCAGGAACCGCCGACGGAACGTGGTCACCGCCCCCCGGCTCAGACACAGTGCATCGGCCAACACTCCGGCCTCCCGACACCGCCCCACGATCTCCGCCGCGAAGATGCCCTCAGCGATGAAAACGGGCGTCCCCGCAAAGTCGACGGCCTCCGCACCGGTACGTGCACTCAGCGAAATGTCGTACACCGGAACACTCGTACGCCCCGTCCGGCACAGCTCCTCGATCGCCGCGACCGCACCGTCCGCGTCCCAGGACAGCGGGTGGTCCCAGTCGATGTCCGAACTGCCCGCCACCTGCGGCAACGTCGGGTCGTCGCCCTCCTTGTAGAAGTCGTCGAGCCGCAGCACCGGAAGGCCGGAGCGGGCCGCGAGGAGGGACTTGCCGGAGCCGGAGGGGCCGCACAGCAGCACGACACGGGCAGTTGTCGCGGAATTCGGAAGATGGGAACTCACGAGACACCAGTGTGAAGCATCGCGGGCCCGGGCCGACCCCCGCGGGTCGCCTTTGGATCGCGCATCACACCTCAACTACCCTGTGTGCCGACCTGATTACTTTGCGCAGCAGAAGGTGGCAGCAGCCATGGCACGACACTCGGCCTCCCAGAACCCGACCGCCCGGCGCGCGTTGCTGGCCCTCACGACCGCGGGGATCGCCCTGGGCGCGGGTGCGACCACGGCGGCCGCGGACACCGACCCCGTTCTGGACGTGGTCCGCACCCGGCCCACCTCGACGGGCAACATCGACCCGCAGGCGGGGGTCCAGGCACTGACCGGGACCGTCGGCTACGTCACCGGACCGGTCGCGGGGCTGAAGCCCAACCCGCTGGCCGGCACGGGCGTCGACCCGCTCGACAACGGGCTCGCCACGCAGGTGGCCGACTTCCCGCCGCTGGCGACGACCATGCTGACGGGGCCGGTGGCGCAGGCCCAGTCGCTGGGCAGCGTGCCGGTGCTGGGCCAGGCGACGGGGCTGCTGGGCTGAAGGCCGAATGGAAGGAGCCGCGCTTCCCCCGGACGGAGGGGAAGCGCGGCTCCCGTCTTGATGGCCGCCCGCGGCTGCCTGTGGCAGGCCCTGGCCGCCCCTGGCAGGCCCTTAGTAGGACGAGCCGGAAGCGCCCAGCGCGCCCGTCGGGTGCCAGACCGTCTTCGTCTCCAGGAAGGCCGTCAGGCGCTCGGTGCCGGGCGTCTCGAAGTAATCCACAGCCTGTGGACGGAAGACCCGCTTGAGGTTGTCCGCGGCCGCGATCTCCAGCTCCTTCGCCAGGCCGTCGTCGGCGCCGGCGCCCGCGAGGTCGATCGCGTTGACGTCCTGGTGCGCGGCCAGCGGGGCCGCGATCTCCGCCGTCCTGCCGGAGAGGATGTTGACCACGCCGCCGGGGAGGTCGGACGTCGCCAGTACCTCGCCGAGCGAGAGCGCCGGGAGCGGGGCCTTCTCACTGGCGATCACGATGGCCGTGTTGCCGGTCGCGATCACCGGGGCGACCACCGAGACCAGGCCCAGGAAGGACGACTCCTGGGGGGCGAGGACGGTCACGACGCCCGTCGGCTCGGGAGTCGACAAGTTGAAGAACGGGCCCGCCACCGGGTTGCCGCCGCCGACCACCTGGGCGATCTTGTCGGTCCAGCCCGCGTACCAGACCCAGCGGTCGATGGCCGCGTCGACCTGGACGGCCGCCTTCGACTTGGACAGGCCCTCCGCGTCCGCCACTTCCCGTACGAACTGGTCCCGGCGGCCCTCCAGCATCTCGGCGATGCGGTAGAGGATCTGGCCGCGGTTGTACGCGGTCGCGCCGGACCACCCGCCGAACGCCTTGCGGGCCGCCACCACGGCGTCACGGGCGTCCTTGCGGGAGGCGAGCGGCGCGTTGGCCAGCCACTTGCCCTTTGAGTCGGTCACCTCGTACACCCGGCCGCTCTCGGAACGCGGGAACTTCCCGCCGACGTACAGCTTGTAGGTCTTGAAGACGCTGAGACGTTCGTTGTTGCGGTCAGACATCGAGGTACGCCTCCAGGCCGTGACGGCCGCCCTCGCGGCCGTAACCCGACTCCTTGTAGCCGCCGAACGGCGAGGTCGGGTCGAACTTGTTGAACGTGTTGGCCCAGACGACGCCCGCGCGGAGCTTGTTCGCGACGGCCAGGATCCGGGAGCCCTTCTCCGTCCAGATCCCGGCTGAAAGCCCGTACTGGCTGTTGTTGGCCTTCGCCACCGCCTCGTCCGGCGTACGGAAGGAGAGGACGGACAGGACCGGGCCGAAGATCTCGTCGCGGGCGACGGTGTGCGCCTGGGTGACGTTCGTGAAGAGCGTCGGGGCGAACCAGTAGCCGGAGGAGGGGAGTTCGCAGGCCGGGGCCCAGCGCTCGGCGCCCTCGGACTCGCCCTGCTCGACGAGCGTGGTGATACGGGCCAGCTGCTCGGCGGAGTTGATCGCGCCGATGTCCGTGTTCTTGTCGAGCGGGTCGCCGAGGCGGAGGGTCGAGAGCCGCCGCTTCAGGGAGTCGAGGAGCTCGTCCTGGATCGACTCCTGGACCAGCAGGCGCGAGCCCGCGCAGCAGACCTGGCCCTGGTTGAAGAAGATGCCGGTGACGATGCCCTCGACGGCCTGGTCGATCGGCGCGTCGTCGAAGACGATGTTCGCGCCCTTGCCGCCGAGTTCGAGGGTGACCTTCTTGCTCGTGCCCGCCACCTGGCGGGCGATCGCCTTGCCGACGGCCGTGGAGCCGGTGAAGGCCACCTTGTTCACGTCCGGGTGCTCGACCAGGGCCGCGCCCGTGTCGCCGTATCCCGGAAGGATGTTGACGACGCCCTTGGGGAGGCCCGCCTGGCGGCAGATGTCCGCGAAGAAGAGAGCACTCAAAGGTGTGGTCTCGGCCGGCTTCAGGACGACCGTGTTGCCCGTCGCGAGCGCCGGGGCGATCTTCCACGCCAGCATCAGGAGCGGGAAGTTCCAGGGGATGACCTGGCCCGCGACGCCGAGCGGGCGCGGGTTCGCACCGAAGCCGGCGTGGTCGAGCTTGTCGGCCCAGCCCGCGTAGTAGAAGAAGTGCGCGGCGACCAGGGGGAGGTCGGCGTCGCGCGTCTCCTTGATGGGCTTTCCGTTGTCGAGGGTCTCCAGGACGGCCAGTTCGCGGCTGCGCTCCTGGATGATCCGCGCGATACGGAAGAGGTACTTGGCGCGCTCGGAGCCGGGGAGCGCGGACCACTTCTCGAAGGCCTTGCGCGCGGCCTTGACGGCACGGTCGACGTCCGCCGTGCCGGCCTGCGCGACCTCGGAAAGGACCTCTTCGGTGCTCGGGCTGACGGTCTTGAAGACCTTGCCGTCCGCCGCCTCGGTGAACTCACCGTCGATGAACAGGCCGTACGAGGGCGCGATGTCGACGACGGAGCGGGACTCGGGAGCCGGTGCGTACTCGAATGCAGATGCCATGATGGATCAGTCCACCGTCACGTAGTCGGGGCCGGAGTAACGGCCGGTGGCCAGCTTCTGACGCTGCATCAGCAGGTCGTTCAGGAGCGAGGACGCGCCGAAGCGGAACCAGTGGTTGTCCAGCCAGTCCTCGCCCGCGGTCTCGTTGACCAGCACCAGGAACTTGATGGCGTCCTTGGTGGTGCGGATGCCGCCGGCGGGCTTCACGCCCACCTGTACCCCGGTCTGCGCGCGGAAGTCACGGACGGCTTCCAGCATGAGGAGGGTGTTGGCGGGCGTCGCGTTGACGGCGACCTTGCCCGTCGAGGTCTTGATGAAGTCGGCGCCGGCCAGCATGCCGAGCCAGCTCGCGCGCCGGATGTTGTCGTACGTCGACAGCTCGCCGGTCTCGAAGATGACCTTCAGGCGGGCGGCGCCCGAGGCCTCCTTCACGGCGACGATCTCGTCGTACACCTTCAGGTACTTGCCCGCGAGGAACGCCCCGCGGTCGATGACCATGTCGATCTCGTCGGCGCCAGCGGCGACCGCGTCCCGCACGTCGGCCAGCTTCACGTCGAGCGCGGCGCGGCCGGCCGGGAAGGCGGTGGCCACGGAGGCGACCTTCACGCCGGAGCCCGCGACGGCCTCCTTGGCGGTGGCCGCCATGTCCGGATAGACGCAGACGGCGGCGGTCGACGGGGCCGTGCGGTCCGTTGGGTCCGGGCGGACGGCCTTGGCGCCGAGCGCCCGGACCTTGCCAGGAGTGTCCGCGCCTTCCAGCGTCGTCAGGTCGACCATCGAGATGGCGAGGTCGATGGCGTACGCCTTCGCGGTCGTCTTGATGGAACGGGTACCGAGCGAGGCGGCGCGCGCCTCCAGGCCGACCGCGTCGACGCCGGGCAGCCCGTGAAGGAAGCGGCGCAGTGTGCTGTCCGACGCGGTCACGTCGCCTAGTGCGTGTGCGGCAACAGGTGCAGTGGTGGGCATGGTCACCAGACGAGCATATCTACGCGCGTAGCGGCTGTACACCCCCGAGTCGGAGCGGTGTCGGTGGCGTCGGGCAGAATCGGGACCATGACGACCCCGGACCACAAGTCACCCGCACCGGACGCACCGGATCCCCAGTTCAAGGACCGGGTCTACCGGTCGCCCTCCGGTGTGGCGGGCGGTGTGCTGCTGCTCGCCATCGTGGGCTGGCTCGGTATCGACGCACTGGTCACGGGCGACGGCCGGACGCCGTGGATGGCACTCGCCGTGCTGGTTTTCCTCGGCCCGCTGATCGTCGCCTTCACCCTGCGCCCGGCCGTCTTCGCCAACGAGGCGCGGCTGCGCGTCCGTAACCCCTTCCGGGTGATCCTGCTGCCCTGGGGCACGGTCGAGGGGTTCAAGTCCGGATATTCGAACGAGGTGTACGACAAGTCCGGGGCCAAGTTCCAGCTCTGGGCCGTGCCCGTCTCGCTGCGTGCCCGCAAGAGAGCGGCGCGCCGGGAGGCCCGCGAGGAGGCCCGTGGAGAGGGCCGTGGGGAGGGCCGTGGTGACGCGGGGAACCGTCGCGGCGGCCCGCCCGCGATGGCGGCCGGGCCCGTGCGCGCCCAGACCGACCAGATCATGGACGAGCTGCGCGAGCTGCTGGCGGCCCGGGGCAAGGACGCGCGGGCGCGGGGCGAGGTGTCGGTGCGGTGGGCGTACGAGATCGTGGGGCCCGCGGTGGTCGGAGCGGTGCTGCTGGTGATTCTGGTGGCGGTGGGGTGAGCCTCCGGGCGTTCCAGTCGTTCGGGTGGTTTCAGTCGTTCTAGTTGTTCCAGCCGTTCGGGCCTGAGGCGATGGGTGTGCCTCGGCCGTACGAGAAGGCGGCAACTACATCGGCGGCAGGAACGTCCTGTAAGCACCGGCGTCCCCACGTAACCCAGGAGTGCATGTGTCGTACGACGAGCCGCTGCGACTTCCCGCGGCCGCGATACCCGACGGCTGCCGGGACTGGACGGCCGGCCGGGCGGGCGGCTGGGCGGCCGTGCTGCCGCCGCGCTGGACGTTCCTGCGGGTGCGCAGATCGATCGCGGCCGGGCTGACCACCTTCGCGGTGTGCGTGGGGGCCTGGGCGGCGATGCTCGGCGGGCTGTGGCCGTTCGTCGCGGCCGGGTTCGCCGTGTACGTCCTGTGGGTGCTCGCGCGGCCCGAGCTGGTCTGGGTCGGGGCACCCGCCCTGCTCCTGGCGCTCGCCGTGGAGGCGCCCTCCCAGCCGTGGGCGGTCACCGCCGCCGGGGCGCTCGTCGTGGTCGTCTCCTGGGCCGCCGTCGCCGTACGCCTGAGGGCCCGCGGCGCACAGCTGGAACAGGCGCTGGAGGCCGCCGGGGACGTCACGGCACGGCTCCCGGACACGGACGTGAAGGTGCTGCGCGGCCGCTTCCTGTTCCCGCTCGGGCTCGTGGTGCTCGCGCTCGGCGTGCTGACGGGCGCCACCTCGGGACTCTGGGGCACCGGCGACGACCGCCGGGGTGCCTGGGTCATGGCCTTCTACCTGGCCGGGCTCGCCGTCACCGCCCTGGCCTCGGCCTGGCTGGGCCGACACCGGGCCACCGGCCTGCGCAGGGCCCCCGTACCCGTACTGCGTGTCCTGGTACGCGACGACGCGCAGGGCACCACGGAGGTGTACGCGGCGGACGATCTGGCGGCGGTGCGTCCGCTGTTCACCGTGGACCTCACCTCGTACGACGGCGACGCCGAAGTCGATGACGACGACGATGGCGATGGCGACGAGGGCGGAGCCGGGGAGGGTGGCGCTGACGGCGAGTACGCCGGTGAAGAGCTGGAGCGGCTCCTCGACGCGGTGGACGACGACACGCCCGGGCCGATCCGCGAAGCCGTGCTCTACGGGGCGCCCTTCGACGGGGCCGAGGTCGTGGTCGTCAGTGCCGACGAGGATCCGGAGCAGCCGCCGCTGACGGAGTGGTCGACAGGACCGGTCCGCCCGTTGTCCACGGGTGACGGCCGCCGGCGGGTCGCCAGGGAAAAGGCCCGCGAGGCGCAGAGCCGTCAACTGGAGGAGCAGGCAAGGGAGCTCGTCGAGGAGCTGGCCCCGGTGCCGGTACGCCGCTGGCGCGCGGGCCTGCTGGACCGGGCGGCGGCCGTACTGCTGGTGCTGTGGGGTTCCTGGTTCGGCTGGGAATGGATCACCGACTCCTCCACCCCCTTCTGGGAACTGGCCCTCGTCACCCTGGTCGGCCTCTACGGCGCCGCCCGCCTCCCGGTGAAGCTCGCCTGGCGCATCACCGCCGACCGCTCGGGCCTCTGGATCACGGAACTGCGCGGACCCCGGCACGTCCCCTGGGACGACATCCGCTCGGTGCGCCGCCAGTCCTTCGAGCTGAAACTGCGGTGGCGGGACGACGACTGGGCGGTCGCCGCGCCGCACTGGCCCTGGCTCCAGCGCCGACGGGGCCTGGCTCATCCGTACGACGCCCTGGCCGCCGAACTCACCGCCATGCGTACGCATCCCGCGCTGCGGCCCACCGGGGAGAGCACGGCGAGCGATCGGGGCCGGCCGCTGTGGCCGGTGGCCGTGCTGCTGGCCGTGGTCTGGGTGGGGGCGCTGGCGGTGTGGGGCTGAAGGACTGAGGGGCTGAAGGGTTGTGGGGCTGAGGGGTCCAGGAAACGTGAGGGAGGACGCTCAGGTCACGCTCCACAGACGTCGGTAGAAGTCGGTCCGGTGCGGGTCGGGGGCGATGCCGTAGGCGTCGAGGAGGGTGTCCTCCCAGCCGGGGCCGTAGTTCGCCTCGGTGTTCCAGGTGGCGACGGCCAGGTCGGCCCACCGGTCGGCGACGCCGAGGGCTCCCAGGTCGACGTGAGCGGACCAGGAGCCGTCCTCGTGCAGCAGCGTGTTCGGCGCGCAGGGGTCGCCGTGACAGACGACGAGGCGGTCGACCGGCGGCGGCTCGGGCAGGTCCGCGGGTACGTCCATGCCCGCACGCCGGGCGCGTTCCAGCCGCTGATCGACGGACCAGCCGAAGGGGCACTCGGTCACGGGCAGCCGCTCGTGCAGAGCCCGCAGCCCCGCCCCCACCGCCCGGACGGCCGTACCGGGGTCCGCCTTCCACCGGTCGCTGACGGCACTGCTGCCGGGCAGCTCATCCGTGACGAGCCAGGCCGCCCCGTCCGCGTCGGTTCCGTGCTCCCGCACGTGGGGCACCGGTGTGAAGCGCCGGGCCCAGTCCAGCCGTTCCGCCTCGGCGGCCAGGTCGAGCCCCGAGCCCGCCGGAGCCCACTTGACGAACAGCCCGCCGTCCCCGCCCTCGCCCCTGCCTCCGCCCTCGCCCCCGCCCCCGATCCGGAAGGTCAGGCCGCCCAGCTCGTTCAGCCAGACGGGCAGTAGCGGGCGGCCCTCGGCGAGGGTGGCGATCGGGGCGGGTACGTGAACTGTGGCGGGTGGGGGACCGGAGTAGGGCATGGGCGCATGGTGCTCTTCGGGGCGCGCCCGGGGCGAGTGGTTTTCCGGCGGTCAGATGCCCGCGGCCGCCGACAGGTCCCGCTTGATCGTCGCCAGGAGGGCCGTCGCCTTCGCGCGGGCCGCAGGGAGGTCGGCGTGGGTGTCCACCGGGACGACGACCTCCAGGTAGCACTTCAGCTTCGGTTCCGTGCCGCTGGGGCGGACGATGACGCGGGCGCCGTCCAGCGTGTAGCGCAGGCCGTCGGTGGGCGGGAGCTTGTCCGTGCCCTTGGTCAGGTCCTCGGACCTGGTGACGGGCAGGCCGGCGAGCTCGGTGGGCGGCTGCTCACGCAGGCGCCGCATCGCGTCCGCGATCAGGGAGATGTCGTCCACGCGGACCGCGAGCTGGTCGGTGGCGTGCAGGCCGTGCTCGACCGCGATGTCGTCGAGGAGATCGAGGAGGGTGCGGTTCTCGGCCTTGAGTTCGGACGCCAGTTCCGTGATCAGGAGCGCCGCCGTGATGCCGTCCTTGTCCCGTACGCCCTCGGGGTCGACGCAGTAGCCCAGCGCCTCCTCGTAGCCGTACCGGAGGCCGTCCACCCTGGCGATCCACTTGAAGCCCGTCAGGGTCTCCTCGTACGGGAGGCCCGCCTTCCCGGCGATCCGGCCGAGCAGGGAGGACGAGACGATCGACTCCGCGAAGGTGCCGCGCGCGCCCCTGTCGACCAGGTGCTGCGCCAGGAGCGCGCCCACCTCGTCGCCGCGCAGCATGCGCCAGTCCGCGCCGTCGGGGACGGCCGCCGCACAGCGGTCGGCGTCCGGGTCGTTCGCGATGATCAGGTCCGGATTCGTCTCGCGGGCCTTCGCGAAGGCCAGGTCCATCGCGCCCGGCTCCTCCGGGTTCGGGAACGCGACCGTGGGGAAGTCCGGGTCCGGGTCCGCCTGCTCGGCCACCAGGGCGGGGGCGGGGAAGCCGGCTCGGGCGAACGCCGCGAGGAGCGTCTCCTTGCCCACGCCGTGCATCGCCGTGTAGACGGTGCGGGCGGTGCGGGGGGAGCCGGCGGACAGCACCGCGTCCGTGCGGGCCAGGTAGGCGTTCAGGACGCCGTCGTCGAGGGTTTGCCAGCCGTCGTCCGGGCGGGGGACGGTGGCGAGGCCGGCGATCGCCTCGATCTCCGCCGCGATCTCCGCGTCCGCCGGGGGGACGATCTGGGAGCCGTCGCCGAGGTAGACCTTGTAGCCGTTGTCCCGCGGGGGGTTGTGGCTGGCCGTCACCTCTACGCCGGCCGCCGCGCCCAGGTGCCTTATGGCGTACGCGAGTACGGGGGTGGGGAGCGGGCGGGGGAGCAGTGCCGCGCGCAGGCCGGCGCCCGTCATGACGGCGGCGGTGTCGCGGGCGAAGTCGGCGGACTTGTGGCGGGCGTCGTAGCCGATGACGACCAGGCCGTTGTCCTGGCCCTTCGACTTCAGGTACGCGGCGAGGCCGGCGGCGGCGCGGATCACCACCGAGCGGTTCATGCGCATCGGGCCTGCGCCGAGTTCGCCTCGCAGGCCCGCTGTGCCGAACTGGAGGGTGCCGGTGAAGCGTGCGGTGAGCTCCGCTGTGTCCTCGGCGTCGATGAGCTTGGCGAGTTCCTCGCGGGTGTCCGCGTCGGGGTCCTCGGCCAGCCATGCCTTGGCCTTTGCGATGAGTTCGTCCTGCACGTCGGGTGAACCTCTCTCTTCGTCCTGCCGTTGCCGTGTACCCGGATTCTCGCCCCCGCCGCCCCTACCCGTCCCATCCCTGGGGGCTGCCGCCCCCAGACCCCCGCCTTCGGCCTGAACGGCCTCGTCCTCAAACGCCGGACGGGCTGGGGGTGCCTGGGCAGGCGGGTGCGCGGGCGTGCTGGAGGTGCTTGGGCGGGCTGAGGTGCGTGGGCGGCCTGGAGGGCAGGGCGCACAGCCCGCCCTCCAGGGGCGCGGGGAACTGCGCGACCAGCCACAGCCCACCCGCACCCGACAACGCACCTAGAGCCGACCCAGCACCTGCGTGAGGAGCGCTCCCATGCGCGCGGCGGAGTCGCGGCCCGCCTGGAGGACCTCCTCGTGGTTGAGGGGCTCGCCGGTCATGCCCGCGGCGAGGTTAGTCACCAGGGAGATGCCGAGCACCTCCGCACCCGCCTCGCGCGCAGCGATGGCTTCGAGGGTCGTCGACATGCCGACGAGGTCCGCACCGATGGCGCGGGCCATCCGGATCTCGGCCGGCGTCTCGTAGTGCGGGCCGGTGAACTGCGCGTACACGCCCTCTTCGAGGGTCTCGTCGATCTCCTTGCACAGGGCGCGCAGGCGCGGCGAGTACAGATCCGTCAGGTCGACGAAGTTCGCGCCGACGATCGGGGAGGCCGCCGTCAGGTTGATGTGGTCGCTGATGAGGACCGGCTGGCCGGGACGCATGCCCTCGCGCAGACCGCCGCAGCCGTTGGTCAGCACGATGGTCTTGCAGCCGGCCGCCACGGCCGTACGGACGCCGTGCGCGACGGCGGCGACACCGCGGCCCTCGTAGTAGTGGGTGCGGCCGAGGAAGACGAGCGCGCGCTTGTCGCCGCTCTGGTACGAGCGGATCTGGCCACCGTGGCCCTCGACCGCCGGCGGCGGGAAGCCGGGCAGCTCGGTGACCTGGAACTCGGCCGCGGGGGCGCCGAGGGCGTCCACGGCCGGGGCCCAGCCGGAGCCCATCACAAGGGCGACGTCGTGGGTCTCGGCGCCCGTCAGTTCCCGCAGGCGCGCGGCGGCGGCGTCGGCGGCGGCGTACGGGTCGCCCTGGATGTCGTCCGGAAGGAGAGATGCGTTCACGCGCATGAGGGTAGCCGCTCCGGGCCTACGCGCGTAGATGGTGAGGTCGTGGGATTGCGATCGTTGTCTTGTTGTTTCCGGTCGCTTTCCGTCGCCGGCCGCCACTTTCCGCCGCCGGCACCGGCACAGGCACCGGCTCTTCGCGCGGAGCGCTCAGCAGGGGCGCTTGCGCAGTTCCATCACGTAGTCGTGCGGGGCGCCGGCCGATTCCGCCGCGTCCGCGATCTCGCCGAGGTAGCGGGCCGAGGGAAGTCCGCCCTCGTAACCGTTGAGTACGTAGACCCACGCCGGCTCCTCACCCTCCAGGGTGTGGATGCGTACGCGCATACGGCGGTAGATGTCGAGGCCGACGCCCTCCCAGCGGTCCATGGACTCCTCGTCCATGGGCGCGAGGTCGTACAGGGCGACGAAGACCTGCGAGCGCGGGGCCTCGGCGATGGTCACCAGCGCGCCCTCCCAGCCCATGTGCTCGCCGCCGAACGTCAGCCGCCAGCCGCTCAGCCACCCGGTGGCGCGGAGCGGCGAGTGCGGGGCGCGGCGTGTCATGAGCCGCGGGTCGAGATTGCCGGCGTACGCGGCGTAGAGCGACATGGGGTCGAGAGTACGGCAGCGAACACGTACGCCTCTCCCGTAACTGAGGCACCCGCCTTCCGCGACCGGGACGACCGGCGGGAGCCCCCGGGCGGAAGCATCGTGGGGCGTGCGGGACAATGGAGTACGTGACTCGGATCGTGATCATTGGTGGCGGACCCGGCGGATACGAGGCGGCCCTGGTAGCCGCCCAGCTCGGCGCGGAGGTAACCGTCGTCGACTGCGACGGCCTGGGCGGGGCGTCGGTGCTCACCGACTGCGTCCCGTCGAAGACCCTGATCGCCACGGCCGAGGTGATGACCACCTTCGACTCCTCCTACGAGGAGCTGGGGATCATCGTCGCGGATGACACTCCTCACATCGACGCGCCCGCGCGGGTCGTCGGTGTCGACCTCGGCAAGGTCAACCGGCGTGTGAAGCGCCTCGCGCTCGCCCAGTCGCACGACATCACGGCCTCCGTGACGCGTGCGGGCGCCCGGGTGCTGCGCGGACGCGGGCGGCTCGAAGGCATGCAGGCCCTGGACGGGTCGCGGAAGGTCGTCGTACGGGCCGCGGACGGCAGCGAGGAGACGCTCGTCGCCGACGCCGTGCTCATCGCCACCGGCGGGCACCCCCGTGAGCTGCCCGACGCGCAGCCCGACGGCGAGCGGATTCTGAACTGGACCCAGGTGTACGACCTGGACGAGCTCCCCGACGAGCTCATCGTGGTCGGCTCCGGTGTCACCGGTGCCGAGTTCGCCGGTGCCTACCAGGCGCTCGGGTCGCGGGTCACGCTCGTTTCCAGCCGCGACCGCGTGCTGCCGGGCGAGGACCCGGACGCGGCGGCCGTCCTGGAGGACGTGTTCCGGCGGCGCGGCATGAACGTCATGGCGCGCTCGCGGGCCCAGTCCGCCAAGCGGGTCGGCGACCGGGTCGAGGTGGCCCTGAACGACGGCCGTGTCATCACCGGCTCGCACTGCCTGATGGCCGTCGGCGCCATCCCCAACAGCCACGGCATGGGCCTTGAGGAGGCCGGGGTCAAGGTCCAGGAGTCCGGGCACATCTGGACCGACAAGGTGTCCAGGACGACGGCTCCCGGTGTGTACGCCGCCGGTGACGTGACCGGTGTCTTCGCGCTCGCCTCGGTGGCCGCGATGCAGGGGCGTATCGCGATGTACCACTTCCTGGGGGACGCGGTCGCTCCGCTGAACCTGAAGACGGTGTCCTCGAACGTCTTCACCGACCCCGAGATCGCCACCGTCGGCTACACGCAGGCCGATGTCGACGGCGGTGTCATCGACGCCCGGGGCGTGAAGCTGCCGCTGCTGCGCAACCCGCGCGCCAAGATGCAGGGCATCCGGGACGGCTTCGTGAAGATCTTCTGCCGGCCGGGCACCGGCATCGTCGTCGGCGGTGTGGTCGTCGCGCCGCGCGCTTCGGAACTGATCCATCCGATCTCGATCGCGGTCGACAACAACCTGACAGTCGAACAGATCGCGAACGCGTTCACCGTGTACCCGTCTCTGTCGGGCTCGATCGCGGAGGTGGCCCGGCAGCTGCACACCCGGAAGACCGAGGGCGACGCCTGACGGGGAAAGCGACTCCCCGCTGGTCACGGGGAGTTGTCGACGGGTCGTCGACCATTCGTGCGGCATAGGCGGTGCGAGTAGGCGCGTATACCACTTCGTGCCCTGCTGTGCGAACAACTTCTGCTATTCGGCGCAAACTGCTGAAAGCAGACGGTCGTTGGGGTTACTGTCAGTTTCGTGTTCGCTGCAGAACGTCGCCAATTGATCCTCGAAATGGTGCGAGCGAATGGGGCCGTGTCGCTCCGTGAGCTCGCCCGCGTCGTCCAGACCTCCGAAGTGACCGTACGGCGGGACGTGCGCGCACTGGAGGCAGAAGGACTCCTCGACCGCCGACACGGCGGTGCGGTATTGCCGGGCGGGTTCACGCGGGAGTCCGGCTTTCCGCAGAAATCTCATCTCGCGACCGCTGAGAAAACGGCCATCGCCGATCTCGCCGCGAGTCTCGTCGAAGAGGGCGAGGCCATTGTGGTGGGGGCGGGTACCACCACGCAGGAGCTGGCACGCCGGCTCGCGCGGGTACCCGGGCTCACCGTCGTCACCAACTCCCTCTTGGTGGCCCAGGCGTTGGCCCATGCCAACCGCGTGGAGGTCGTGATGACCGGCGGCACCCTGCGCGGTTCCAACTACGCCCTGGTCGGCAGCGGTGCCGAGCAGTCCCTCCAGGGGCTGCGGGTCTCCCGGGCCTTCCTGTCGGGGAGCGGGCTGACCGCCGAGCGCGGTCTGTCCACCTCCAACATGCTGTCGGCGTCCGTCGACCGCGCGTTGGTGCAGGCGGCCGCGGAGGTCGTCGTCCTCGCCGACCACACCAAACTCGGTACCGACACGATGTTCCAGACGGTACCGACCGATGTGATCACCCGGCTGGTCACCGACGAACCACCGGCCCACGACGACCGTGCGGCCACCGAACTGCAGGCTCTGGCCGACCAGGGCGTGCAGATCGCGGTGGCCGGGGCGGGCGGTGCGGGAGGGGATTCGGTCCCGGCGGGGCGCCAGCCGTCACGCCGGGACGTGCCGCTTCCGGGCCCGCGGAGAGGCCAGGTCCCGGGTGGAGGACCGCAGTTGCGCAGTGCGGCCGCGGTGCTGGGGGAACAGCCTCAGAGCGAGCGGGCGCGGGTCGCCGATCTGCGCCGCCGCTGACGGGGCCGACAGGCAGAGGGTCGAGACAGCGGGTCGACAGCCGGACGGGTCGGCAGACAGGCGCCCCGGCATCGCTGACGGACGGCGGTCCAGTTCGTACGTCAGCAGGTGTCAGGTCTTCAGGCCCCGCAAGGTCAGGGTCAGCAGTCGGTCGGCCAGGTCCGGGTCGCCCGGGGTCTCTTCGGCGGCCAGCGCGATCGCGTTGGTCAGCTGGAGCAGATCGCCGATGGAGACATCGGAGCGTACGGCGCCCGCCCGCTGGGCACGCGCCAGCAGGGTGCTGCCCGCCTCGCGCATCGGCCCGCTGCACCGGGCGAGCTCCGAACCGTCGTCGTGCGAGGCCGACATGAGCGCACGCGACAGACCGCGGTACTCACTCGCATGAGTGATGATGGCGCGCAGCCATGCTACGAGCGCCGTGCACGGCTGCGGGTCGTCGAGCAGTGCGCGCGAGCGGCACAGCAGATCGCTGACCGCGTCCGCGAAGACCGCGCTCAGCAGCGCGTGCCGGTTCGGGAAGTGCCGGTACAGCGTGCCGATGCCGACTCCCGCGCGCCGTGCCACGTCCTCCAGGGACGCGTCCGCCCCGTACTCGGCGAACGCGGCCCGCGCCTCCGCGACCAGCCGGTCGCGGTTGCGGCGGGCGTCGGCGCGCATGGGGCGGACCACCATGACACCTTCCGCGGTCTCATGCGAGGTCGTGCTCACCATGACGTTCACCTGCCCTCTCCCGCCGCACCGGCTGCTGTCCAGCATGCCATCGCGGGCGCACGAACAGGGCTTCAGGGCTGGTGGACGTCCGATGGAGAACGAAGCGCCCGGCAGCCCCTCAGCCCGTAAAGGGTCTGTCGGGCTGCCGGGCGCTTCGTACGCGCGTGGCGAAGGGACCGAGGGTGTCAGTCCTTGATCTCGCAGATCATGGCGCCGGAGGTGACGGAGGCGCCGACCTCGGCGGTCAGGCCCTTGATGGTGCCGGAGCGGTGGGCGTTGAGGGGCTGCTCCATCTTCATGGCCTCAAGGACGACGACCAGGTCGCCCTCCTTGACCTCCTGGCCCTCCTCGACCGCGATCTTGACGATGGTGCCCTGCATCGGGGAGGCGAGGGTGTCGCCGGAGGCGGCCGGACCCGACTTCTTGGCCGCGCGACGCTTGGGCTTGGCGCCCGCCGCAAGGCCGGTACGGGCCAGCGACATGCCCAGCGAGATCGGCAGGGAGACCTCAAGGCGCTTGCCGCCGACCTCGACGACGACAGTCTCCCGGCCCGGCTCGTCGTCGGTGTCGGTGTCCGCGGGGGCGGCGAAGGGCTTGATGTCGTTGACGAACTCGGTCTCGATCCACCGGGTGTGGACCGTGAACGGGTCGGTGGAGCCGGTGAGTTCGGGGGCGAACGCCGGGTCGATGACCACCTTGCGGTGGAAGGTGATGGCGGTGGCCATGCCCTCGACGTTGAACTCGTCGAGCGCGCGGGCGGCCCGCTGGAGGGCCTGCTCGCGGGTGGCGCCCGTGACGATCAGCTTGGCGAGCAGCGAGTCCCAGGCCGGACCGATCACGGAACCGGTCTCCACGCCCGCGTCCAGGCGCACGCCCGGGCCCGACGGTGTGGCGAAGGTGGTCACCGTGCCGGGGGCGGGCAGGAAGCCGCGGCCCGGGTCCTCGCCGTTGATGCGGAACTCGAAGGAGTGGCCGCGCAGTTGCGGGTCGCCGTAGCCGAGCTCCTCGCCGTCGGCGATCCGGAACATCTCGCGGACCAGGTCGATGCCGGCGACCTCCTCGGTGACCGGGTGCTCCACCTGGAGACGGGTGTTGACCTCCAGGAAGGAGATCGTGCCGTCGGTGCCGACCAGGAACTCCACGGTGCCCGCGCCGACGTAGCCGGCCTCCTTGAGGATGGCCTTGGAGGCGGCGTACAGCTGTGTGTTCTGCTCCTCGGAGAGGAACGGCGCCGGGGCCTCCTCGACCAGCTTCTGGTGGCGGCGCTGGAGCGAGCAGTCACGCGTCGACACGACGACCACGTTGCCGTGGGAGTCGGCCAGGCACTGGGTCTCCACGTGCCGCGGCTTGTCCAGGTAGCGCTCCACGAAGCACTCGCCGCGGCCGAAGGCGGCGACCGCCTCGCGCACCGCGGAGTCGTACAGCTCCGGCACTTCCTCCAGCGTGCGGGCGACCTTCAGGCCGCGGCCGCCGCCGCCGAACGCCGCCTTGATGGCGATCGGCAGGCCGTGTTCGCGGGCGAACGCGACGACCTCGTCGGCGCCCGAGACCGGATCCGGGGTACCGGCCACCAGCGGCGCGCCGGCGCGCTGCGCGATGTGCCGGGCGGCGACCTTGTCACCCAGGTCGCGGATCGCCTGCGGCGGCGGGCCGATCCAGATCAGCCCGGCGTCCCCGACCGCCTGCGCGAAGTCGGCGTTCTCGGACAGGAAGCCGTACCCGGGGTGGATCGCGTCCGCGCCGGAGTCCTTGGCGGCCTGCAGCACCTTGCCGATGTCGAGGTAGCTGGTGGCCGGGGTGTCACCGCCCAGGGCGAACGCCTCGTCCGCGGCCCGCACATGCAGCGCGTCCCGGTCCGGGTCGGCGTACACGGCCACGCTCGCGATCCCGGCGTCTCGGCACGCCCGGGCGACACGGACAGCGATTTCGCCACGGTTGGCGATCAACACCTTGCGCACGTTGGCTCCCTCTCCTTGAAACAAGCCGAGTTTAGGGACTGCCGACACGTCGTTTCGACCCGTCCCCGATGGTGAGCTTGCCCACACGGAGCGTGACGCGTGGCCCGCTCTCCCACGAAATCCCTTGTCGCACCACGGTACGCAGGGGGCTTCCCAAGAACCCTAGTCCTGTCGTGTGGTCAAGGTCTCTGTGCGACCGTGCTGCGGCCCACTCCGTTTCTTTGTGGAGTCCCTACGAATGGCCCAACGATTCTTTAGCCTTTGCCAGGTCCCTTGTCCCGGGGTTTACCCGTGAGTAGCGTTCATGATGTCCCGAACATACTTGGGGTAACCGGAGCTTTGCCCGGGCGGTAGTCGAAAGTGGGTGGACCGGTGGTGCGCAGACCGGTGGCGTGGGTGGCCGCGATCGTGCTCTTCGTCGAGGGGGTCGGTATCGCGCTGCTCAACTGGTTCATGGGGGTCGTCGTCGACCGGCAGGACATGTCGCTGGCGGGACTCGACCCGAACGTGATGTCCGTGTCCTCGAAGGCCGCGGGCGTGCTCTTCGGCCTCTACTTCGCGTTCTGCGGCTTCGTCGCGCTGCGCGTCGCCCTGCGCGACGAGCGCCCCGCAGGCCTCGGCCGCATCCTGCTGATCAGCGCCGCGGTGGTGCACGGCCTGCTCGGCGCCTTCACGGTCGGCCTGGTGGGCTGGGGCGCCTTCGCGTTCATGATGGTGGTGCTCGGGCTGATCGTCCTCATCTTCATGGCGTACGACCGCCGGGAACCCGCCGTGTCCGACGCGGGGCCGGAGGACGGCGGACGAGGACCGGGCGACGGCGGCGGAACCCCGGTCGCCGCTCCGGCGCCCTCGGCCTCCTGAACGCCGCCGCTCCCGCGGTCACTTCTCCCGGGGCGTCCACAACTCGGTGATCCCGACGCCCAGTTCGGCCAGCAGGCTACGCACCAGGGGCAGCGAGATCCCGATGACGTTGCCGTGGTTGCCGTCGATGCCCTCGACGAACGGGGCGGAGCGGCCGTCGAGGGTGAACGCCCCGGCGACGTGCAGGGGTTCGCCCGAGGCGACGTACGCGGCGATCTCGGCGTCGCTCGGCTCGCCGAAGCGGACCACGGTGGACGCGACCCCCGACGCGTACCGCCCGGCCGTCGTGTCCCACACGCAGTGCCCGGTCTGCAGGGTGCCCGCGCGGCCGCGCATCGCCTTCCAGCGCGCGGTGGCCTCCTCGGCGTCGGCGGGCTTGCCGTACGCCTCGCCGTCCAGGTCGAGCACCGAGTCGCAGCCGATCACCAGGGCACCCTTGACCTCGGGCTTCGCCGCCACCACGGACGCCTTGGCCTCGGCGAGGGCGAGCGCCAGGTCGGCGGGGGTCGGAGCGGTCACGGCGTCCTCGTCGACCCCGCTGACGATCACCTCGGGGGCGAGTCCGGCCTGGCGCAGCAGTCCGAGCCGGGCGGGGGACTGGGAGGCGAGGACGAGTCGGCGGCGTGGCTCAGCAGTCATGGGATCAGGGTATCGGCGGGCGTCGGGCCCGCCGTGACCGACCGGTCCGGACGGCCCGTGGCCGACCGGTTCACATGGCGTCACATGGCGCCGAGCACGATCATCGCCAGGATCATGGCCAACGCCAGAAGAACGCCCGCGCGCCGCAGCATGGCCTGCATGTCGCGGAGCTCCTTGGGGGGCTCGTTCTCGGGGTCGGACCACAACATGCCATCGATGGTCACTCCGCGACGGGCCCCGGCGCCTGAGTACGCGTACTCAACTTGACCGGACAGGTCCGGTTCAGCCGGGCCAGTACGTGCGGCCCCAGGCGCTCGGGCCCGGCGCCGGCAGGCGCCGCTGCGCCAGCCGGGCCGGGTCCGCCCAGGCGTCCGGCTCACGGGCCGCGCCGGACGGGGCGGTGGCCACCGCCGCGGCGCGGGCCCGGACCACCGCCAGTGCGGCGGCCAGCTCCTCCGGGGTCGGATTGCCCCGTACGACCTTGATCATGACCGCTCCCAACTGGTGTCCTGCGGTGTCCTACAGGGGGATGTTGCCGTGCTTCTTCGGCGGCAGGGACGCCCGCTTCGTACGCAGCGCACGCAGGCCCCGTACGACGTGGGAGCGGGTGTCGGACGGCAGGACCACCGCGTCGATGTAGCCGCGCTCGGCCGCCGTGTAGGGGTTGAGGAGCGTGTCCTCGTACTCCTGGATCAGGCGGGCCCTGGTGGCCTCCTGCTCCTCGGCGGGGGCCGCCGCGATCGCGCGGCGGTGCAGGATGTTCACCGCGCCCTGCGCGCCCATCACGGCGATCTGGGCGGTCGGCCAGGCGAGGTTGAGGTCGGCACCCAGGTGCTTGGAGCCCATGACGTCGTAGGCGCCGCCGAAGGCCTTGCGGGTGATGACCGTGATGAGCGGGACGGTGGCCTCGGCGTACGCGTAGATCAGCTTCGCGCCGCGGCGGATGATGCCCATGTGCTCCTGGTCGACGCCCGGGAGGAAGCCGGGGACGTCCACGAAGGTCAGCACCGGCACGTTGAAGGCGTCGCAGGTACGGACGAACCGCGCCGCCTTCTCGCTCGCGTTGATGTCAAGACAACCCGCGAACTGCATCGGCTGGTTGGCGACGATGCCCACCGGGCGGCCCTCGACGCGGCCGAAACCGGTGAGGATGTTCGGCGCGAACAGCGGCTGCGTCTCGAAGAACTCGGCGTCGTCCAGGACGTGTTCGATCACGGTGTGCATGTCGTACGGCTGGTTCGCGCTGTCCGGGATCAGCGTGTCCAGCTCGCGGTCCTCGTCCGTCTGCGCCAGGTCCGCCTCCTCCGGGAAGGCGGGCGGCTCGCTGAGGTTGTTCGACGGGAGGTAGGACAGCAGCGACTTGACGTACTCGATCGCGTCCTTCTCGTCGCCCGCCATGTGATGGGCCACGCCGGACGTGGAGTTGTGGGTGCGGGCGCCGCCCAGTTCCTCGAAGCCGACGTCCTCGCCGGTGACGGTCTTGATGACGTCGGGGCCGGTGATGAACATGTGCGAGGTCTGGTCGACCATCACCGTGAAGTCGGTGATCGCGGGCGAGTACACCGCGCCACCCGCACACGGGCCGACGACCAGGCTGATCTGCGGAATGACGCCCGAGGCATGGGTGTTGCGGCGGAAGATCTCGCCGTACATGCCGAGCGCCGAGACGCCCTCCTGGATGCGGGCGCCGCCCGAGTCGTTGATGCCGATGACCGGACAGCCGGTCGTCAGCGCGAAGTCCATCGCCTTCATGATCTTCTGCCCGAAGACCTCGCCCAGGGCGCCGCCGAAGACCGTGAAGTCCTGTGAGAACACGGCCACCGGGCGGCCGTCCACCGTGCCGTAACCGGTCACCACCCCGTCCCCGTACGGGCGGTTGTTCTCCAGACCGAAGTCCGTCGAGCGGTGCTGGGCGAACTCGTCGAACTCCACGAAGGAGCCCTCGTCCAGCAGCAGCTCGATCCGCTCACGGGCCGTCAACTTGCCCTTGGAGTGCTGCTTTTCGACGGCACGTGCCGAACCGGCGTGTGTCGCCTCCTCGATGCGACGCCGCAGATCCGCGAGTTTGCCCGCGGTGGTGTGGATGTCGATCTCGTGCTGCTGTTCCGGCTCGGACATCGGGATGCGGCTCCCTGCCTGCTCAGTGGGGACGTTCGACGGGACCTGAGGATGAGGCGCTCAGAAGGGGGGACGGCTACTCATCCGTAGCGTAATGGCGTGCCTACCGTTCGGCAGTGCGGCGTTTACCACACCTAGTCTGGGTTGCATGACGCCGCGAGATGACTCAGACGCGAACAGCAATCGGTGGTCCGACCTGGACCGTCCGCCGCTCAACGCGGCGGCCCTGCGCCGCGCGCTCGTGCGGGACGACGGGCTCTGGTGCGATGTCGATGTGGTGTCCCGGACCGGGTCCACCAACTCCGATCTCGTCGCCTTCGCCTCGAAGGGGGAGGCGGAGGAGGGCGCGGTCCTCGTCGCCGAGGAGCAGGACGCGGGGCGGGGGCGCCTCGACCGTCAGTGGACGGCACCCGCCCGCTCGGGCCTCTTCTTCTCCGTCCTGCTGAAGCCGGTCGGGGTCCCCGTCGAGCGCTGGGGCTGGCTGCCGCTGCTCGCCGGGGTCGCCACGGCCACCGCGCTGTCCCGCGCGGCCGGCGTCGACACAGCACTCAAGTGGCCCAACGACCTGCTGCTCACCATCGGCGGCGAGGAGCGCAAGGCCGGCGGCATCCTCGCCGAGCGCGCGGGCTCCGACGGTGTCGTGGTCGGCATCGGCATCAACGTCACCCTGCGCGAGGACGAACTCCCCGTGCCCGGCGCGGGATCGCTCGCACTGGCGGGAGCGGTCACCACGGACCGCGACCCCGTGCTGCGGGCTGTACTGCGCTCCCTGGAGGACTGGTACCTGAAGTGGCGCGATGCCGGGGGCGACCCGGCGGCGTCCGGACTCCAGGAGGCGTACGCCGCCGGATGCGCGACTCTTGGACGGGTCGTACGGGCCGAACTGCCCGGCGACACGTCGATCACCGGTGAGGCGGTGGCCGTCGACGGGGACGGCCGGCTGGTGCTGGCCACGGCGGAGGGCGTGCAGCAGCCCGTGGGTGCGGGGGACATCGTGCACCTGAGGCCGACGGGGTAATTGAGGTAATAAGGGACCTTCGGGTGAGAAGTGACTGTGGTGACGAGAGGGGTACGCGAGGTATCTGGCCTCGGATGATGAGCACGGGGCACGTACGGGCCGTACGACAGGGAGCGGACCACCCGGCGTACGCCTGAGGGGTGGGCCACCGGCAGTCGGGCCTCGGCACTCGGGAGTGAGCCACGGCACACCTGCCGTATCGTTGAGGCCGGTCGATACCTGACCGCGGCAGATCGGAAGGGCAGCAGGCGTGACCGTCGACGACACGGGCTCCGGCACGGGTAACCCCGCCTCCGACGGCGAGCCGGGGCGTACCGCCGGGTCTGTCGCCGATACCGAGGCCGCACGGGTCGACCGGGCCGAGGCGCACGCACGGGTGGAGGCGCGGGTGGAGGCACCCGACCGCGCGGACCGGCAGGGCCGGGCGGACCAGCAGAACCGGACGGATCCGCAGTCCAGAGCGGAGGCGGCTGCCACCAGCTCCGGCGAGGATCCGCTGGCACTCCGGCTCGAACAGCTCATCCTGGGCGCCGAGCGGCGCTACACCCCCTTCCAGGCGGCCCGCAGCGCGGGCGTATCCGTGGAGCTGGCGACCCGCTTCTGGCGGGCCATGGGCTTCGCCGACATCGGCCAGGCCAGGGCGCTGACGGAGGCGGACGTTCTCGCGCTGCGCCGCCTCGCCGGTCTCGTCGAGGCGGGCCTGCTCAGTGAGGCGATGGCCATCCAGGTGGCCCGTTCCACCGGTCAGACCACCGCCCGGCTGGCCGAGTGGCAGATCGACTCCTTCCTGGAGGGCCTGACCGAGCCCCCGGAACCCGGCATGACGCGCACCGAGGTGACGTACCCCCTCGTCGAACTGCTGCTGCCCGAGCTGGAGGAGTTCCTCGTCTACGTCTGGCGGCGCCAGCTCGCCGCCGCGACCGGCCGGGTCGTACAGGCCGCGGACGACGAGGAGATGGTCGACCGGCGGCTCGCCGTCGGCTTCGCCGACCTCGTCGGCTTCACGCGCCTGACCCGCCGCATGGAGGAGGAGGAGCTCGGCGAGCTCGTCGAGGCCTTCGAGACCACGGCCGCCGATCTGGTCGCCGCGCACGGCGGACGCCTGATCAAGACGCTCGGTGACGAGGTGCTGTACGCGGCCGACGACGCGGGCGTCGCCGCCGAGATCGCCCTGCGCCTGATCGAGACCATGGCCAACGACGAGACGATGCCCGAACTCCGGGTCGGCATCGCCTTCGGCACCGTGACCACCCGTATGGGTGATGTCTTCGGTACGACCGTGAACCTCGCGTCCCGGCTGACCTCGATAGCTCCCAAGGACGCCGTCCTGGTCGACGGAGCCTTCGCCGAGGAGCTCACCCGGACGGGCGACGCGCCCGCCTCGGAGGCCGAGGCCGCGGAGGAGGCGGCCGCCGCCGAGAAGGAGGGCGAGGAGCCGCCGGTCTACCGCTTCACGCTCCAGCCGATGTGGCAGCGGGCGGTCCGCGGCCTGGGCGTGGTCGAGCCCTGGCTGATGAGTCGCCGGAACTCCTGAGCGGCCGGAACTCCTGAGTCGTCAGGCCCTACCGGCCGTCGTCGAGGCAGAGGCCCACGATCGGTACGCACAGGCCCGGGGGCCGCGGGTTCGTGGTCGGAGGCTGGGCCGTGCCGGTGGGGAGCGGGGCCGGTGCCGAGGCGGTGGCGGCCGGCGGTTCGGGGGCCGGTTGCCGGGCCGCCTCCGTCGGCCGGCCGGTGACGTCCCGAAGCGTGCCCGGAGCGGTGCCGTAAGACGTGGCCGTGGGGTACGCGGCTCCCGCTCCTGACCGACCCGCCTGCCCTCCCTGCCCCGCCCGGCCCGCCTGACCCGCTTGCCTTGCCTGACTCGCTCGTCCCGCTTGTTCCGCAGGCCCTGAGTCCGCTGTCGGCCCGGCGCTCCCCATGGGCGCCGTGGGCGAGGGGGAGGCGCCTGCCGTGGGCGCGTCCGAGGCCACGGTCCCGGCGTTGTCCTGAGTCGTGTCCCCGCTGGAACCGGCGACACCCGGCTCGATGTCCAAGGCCTCCACGCCGCCGCCCGCGTCCGGCTGCGCGGACCCCAGCCGCATCAGACCCAGCGCGCCCGCGGCCAGTGCCAGCCCGCCGACCGCGAGGAGCACACGCCGGGGCCGGGGCTTGCGGTGGCGCCCCCGCGGTCGCCCGAGAACGGGTTCCGGTGGGGTCGGTTCCGTCGGCGGTGCCCAGGTGACCGGCTGTGTCTTCGTCGTCTTCGTTGTATTCGTCGCCGAGTCGTGCATGCAGATCCCTCCCCGATGCGAGGGCGCCCCCCGGCGCGCTGTCGCGGTGCGCAGGTTATGCGCGGCCTGGGGCGGTTCGGGGGGAGTTGGGGAGCGGATCACTCGAACGAGGAGTTGCCCACCCTTGCCTGCCCGGGGCTACTCGCCCGGCCACTCCGGTGTGCGCTTCTCGTTGAAGGCCGCGACCCCCTCCGCCCGGTCGCCGGAGAAGGCGACCGAGCGCCAGGCCGCGTCCTCGACCTCCAGGCCCGCGCGCAGGTCGAGGCCGTGACCGAGGCGCAGGGCTCGTTTGGCGGCGCGGAGGCCGACGGGCGAGTTCGCGGCGATGCGGGCGGCCAGGGCGAGGGCCTCGGTACGGTCCTGGCCCGCCGGGACCAGATCGTCGACCAGGCCCAACTCCCGTGCCTCGGCGGCCTCCACGCGCCGCGCCGAGAAGATCAGCTCGGCCGCGCGGGCCGCGCCGACCCGGCGGGGCAGCAGCTGCGTACCGCCGCCCCCGGGGATGACGCCGACGGACACCTCGGGCAGCCCCACCACGGCCGTACGGTCCGCCACGATCAGGTCGCAGGCCAGGGCGAGCTCGAAGCCGCCGCCCAGCGCGAAGCCGTGCACGGCGGCGACCGTGGGCATCGGCAGCTCCAGTACGCCGGTGTACGCGGCCCGCGCGACCGGGCGCTGGCGGACCAGCTCGGCGTCCGTGAGGGAGTTGCGCTCCTTGAGGTCGGCGCCGACGCAGAAGGCGCGCTCGTGGGTGGAGGTCAGCACGACCACGCGTACGTCACGGTCGGCGGCCAGGGCCTGGCAGGCGGCGCCGAGGGAGCGGGCCATCTCCGTGGACACGGCGTTCATGGCCTTGGGCCGGTCCAGGGCCAGCTCCGCGACATACCCGTGGCGCCGCACCGCGACGTACTCCCCGAACCGCTGCGCCTCGTCCTGCGCCGCGTCCCGTTCCGAGCCCTGCTCCGCCATGACACCCTCCCGGTTAACGTGGGTTAACTTCCCTCGCCCCGATCATTCCAGCCGGACCCCGCCGGGGAAAGGCCCGGCCCTCGGGTCCTCCGCCGACCGCGCCCGAGGGCGTGTCCGGACCCCTGTTCGCCGCATCAATCTCCCAAACCATCGCAAACCTACCTAACCTGGAGTGATGGGTGGTGACGATGTGCGGCTGAGGGCCGTGGTGGCGCTGGCGCAGGGTATGGCCGCCGCGCACACCCCGCGGGAGTCGTGGCGGGCGGCGGCGGCCGGGGCCTGCCGGGCGCTGGGCGGGACCTTCGCCGCGCTGTCCGTGTGGGAGCGGGAACTGGGGCGGCTGCGCGTCCTGGCCAACGTGGGGGAGCGCGCGCCGGGCGAGGAGGAGTTCCCGGAGGACGAGGCGTACCCCGTGCACCAGTTCCCGGCGATCACGGAGTTCCTGCACGAGCGCTGGGTGGGCGGCGGCGAGCCCAACGCCTGGGTCGAGACGGCCGACGGGCCGGCCGCGGGCCGTGCCGAGTACTGCCATCAGCGGGTCGCCGCGCTGCGCAGACGCGGCCGGGGCTGCTGCGTCGTCGCGCCGATCGTGCTGAACGGCCGGGCGTGGGGCGAGCTGTACGTCGCCCGCCCGGCCGGAGCTCCCGTCTTCGACCGGGCCTGCGCCGACTTCGCGACCGTCCTCGCCTCGGTCGTCGCCGCCGGGATCGCGCAGACCGAACGACTGGAGGAGGCCCGCCGGCTCGCCTTCACCGATGCGCTGACCGGCCTCGCGAACCGCCGAGCCGTGGACGTACGCCTGGACGAGGCGATCGAGTGCCACCGCGACCGGGGCGTCGTCGTGAGCCTCGTGGTCTGCGACCTGAACGGCCTCAAGCGGGTCAACGACACCCAGGGGCACGCGGTCGGCGACCGTCTGCTCGAACGGTTCGGTTCGGTGCTGTCGCTCTGCGGGGCGATGCTGCCGGGCGCGCTGGCCGCGCGGCTCGGCGGTGACGAGTTCTGCCTGCTGTCGGTCGGCCGGCCCGCCGACGAGGTGGTCCGGGTCGCCGACGAACTCTGCCGCCGGGCCGACGAGATGGAACTCGGCGAGGGTGTCGCGTGCGGTGTCGCCTCGACCGAGGACCCGATCGGCCCGGTCCGCTCGGCCCGCCGCCTCTTCCGCCTCGCCGACGCGGCCCAGTACCGCGCCAAGGCCGTACGCGCCGCGAAGCCCGTGGTGGCCGGCCGTGAGGGCCCCGACGATCCGGTCGTGCGGCTGGCCGACGAGCCCCCGCCCTCGGCCGCCGAACGCCGGAGGTTCCGCGGCCGGAGGTAGCGGCAAGGGGAGAGGGGTGCGTGTCAGGTAAGGGTCTAACAGGCTCCCCACTAGTGACACCGGCGCATTCACTGCGTACGCTCCTGAATATGGATATGCACACTGTGGTGGTGGGGACGACGGGTGTCACCGCGTCCGACGTTCTCGCCGTGGCGCGCGGCGGCGCCCGGGTCGAACTCTCCGACGAGGCACTGGCGGCGCTCGCCGCGGCCCGCGAGATCGTGGAGGCGCTGGCGGCCAAGCCGGACCCGGTATACGGGGTCTCCACCGGCTTCGGAGCCCTCGCGACCCGGCACATCAGCCCGGAACTCCGTGCCCAGTTGCAGCGCAACATCGTCCGCTCGCACGCCGCCGGGATGGGCCCGCGCGTCGAACGCGAAGTCGTCCGCGCCCTGATGTTCCTGCGCCTGAAGACCGTCTGCTCCGGCCGCACCGGAGTACGCCCGTCCGTCGCGCGGACCATGGCCGACATCCTGAACGCCGGCATCACCCCGGTCGTCCACGAGTTCGGCTCCCTCGGCTGTTCCGGCGACCTGGCACCGCTGTCCCACTGCGCCCTGACGCTGATGGGCGAGGGTGACGCCGAGGGTCCCGACGGCGTCGTCCGTCCCGCCGGGGAACTCCTCGCCGAGCACGGCATCACGCCCGTCGAACTGCGCGAGAAGGAGGGGCTCGCCCTCCTCAACGGCACCGACGGCATGCTCGGCATGCTGGTCATGGCCCTCGCCGACCTGGAGATGCTCTACAAGTCGGCGGACATCACGGCCGCCCTGTCGCTCGAAGCCCTGCTCGGCACGGACCGGGTCCTCGCCCCCGAACTGCACGCCATCCGCCCCCACCCGGGCCAGGCCGCCAGCGCCGCCAACATGCTCGCCGTGCTGAAGGGTTCGGAACTCACCGGCCACCACCAGGACGACGCCCCGCGCGTCCAGGACGCGTACTCCGTGCGCTGCGCCCCCCAGGTCGCGGGCGCCGGGCGCGACACCATGGCGCACGCCCGCCTGGTGGCAGACCGCGAGCTCGCCTCCGCCGTCGACAACCCCGTCGTCCTGCCCGACGGCCGCGTCGAGTCCAACGGCAACTTCCACGGCGCCCCGGTCGCGTACGTTCTGGACTTCCTCGCCATCGCCGCCGCCGACCTCGGCTCCATCACCGAGCGCCGCACGGACCGGCTGCTCGACAAGAACCGCTCGCACGGGCTCCCGCCGTTCCTCGCGGACGACCCGGGCGTCGACTCCGGGCTGATGATCGCCCAGTACACGCAGGCGGCCCTGGTGAGCGAGATGAAGCGGCTCGCCGTACCGGCCTCGGCCGACTCCATCCCGTCCTCCGCCATGCAGGAGGACCACGTCTCCATGGGCTGGTCGGCCGCCCGCAAGCTCCGTACGGCAGTCGACAACCTGACCCGCATCGTCGCCATCGAGCTGTACGCCGCCACGCGCGCCGTCGAGCTGCGCGCCGGCCTCACTCCGGCCCCGGCCTCGCGGGCCGCGATCGGCGCCGCCCGCGCCGCCGGAGTGGCGGGCCCGGGCCCGGACCGGTTCCTCGCCCCGGACCTGGCGGCCGCGGACGCGTTCGTGCGCGGCGGCCGGCTGGTCGCGGCGGTGGAACCCGTGACGGGACCGCTGGCATAAGGCTTGGGAAGGGGTCCGGAAGGGTCCTGGAAGGCGCTCGAAATGTGTGAGCGGGGGCACCGCCGACCGGGCGATGCTCCCGCCAGAACCTGTGCTAGGGTTCATAACGAAACGTTTTTGGTACCCATTAACTTTGTGCGCCTGAAAGGAATCCTCTCTCAGGCGCGTTTTGTTTGTCCGGTCATTTCCGGATGGGAGCCACCTATCCAAGGAGAAATGACATGGCTACTGGCACCGTGAAGTGGTTCAACGCGGAAAAGGGCTTCGGCTTCATCGAGCAGGACGGCGGCGGCGCCGACGTCTTCGCCCACTACTCCAACATCGCCACCTCTGGCTTCCGTGAGCTGCAGGAAGGCCAGAAGGTCTCCTTCGACGTCACGCAGGGCCAGAAGGGCCCGCAGGCGGAGAACATCGTCCCCGCCTAATTCCGGGACGCGCATCACGCGAGCCGGGGCCCGCACCTTCGGGTGTGGGTCCCGGCTTGTGCTGTCCGTGCGCCTTTGAGTGCACGGGGATCCCGTGAGGCCCAGGAAGGAATTCCAGATCTGTATGACTCGATCCGAACGTCCTGAACGACCCGCCGGCCAACGACCGGCGAATTCTCGGGGTTCCCGTGGTTCTCGTGGCGCACGCGGAGGCGCTCCGGCGGCCGCCGTCAACGGCGGCAACAGGAACGCACGAAAGAAGCCGTCCCAGCAGTCGACGGCACCGCGCGAGTTCACCCTCCCGCAGACGCTCACGCCCGCACTGCCCGCCGTCGAGTCCTTCGACGCGCTGGACATGCCGGCCGCGCTGACCAAGACCCTCACCTCCCTGGGGGTGACCGAGCCGTTCCCGATCCAGGGCGCGACGCTCCCCAACTCCCTCGCGGGCCGCGACATCCTCGGCCGGGGCCGCACCGGCTCGGGCAAGACCCTCGCCTTCGGCCTCGCGCTGCTCGCCCGCACGGCCGGCCGTCGTTCCGAGTCCAAGGCGCCGCTCGCGCTCGTCCTGGTGCCCACGCGCGAACTCGCGCAGCAGGTCACCGACGCGCTCACGCCGTACGCCACGGCCGTGAACCTGCGCCTCGCCACCGTCGTCGGCGGCATGTCGATCGGCAGGCAGGCAGGTGACCTGCGACGCGGCGCCGAGGTGCTCGTCGCCACGCCGGGACGGCTCAAGGACCTCATAGACCGCGGTGACTGCACCCTCGCACGGGTGGGGATCACCGTCCTCGACGAGGCCGACCAGATGGCCGACATGGGCTTCATGCCGCAGGTCACGGCGCTGCTCAAGCAGGTCGAGCCGGACGGCCAGCGGATGCTGTTCTCGGCGACGCTGGACAAGAACATCGACAAGCTCGTACGGATGTTCCTCACGGACCCCGTCGTGCACTCCGTCGACCCCTCGGCGGGCGCGGTGACGACGATGGAGCACCACGTGCTGCACGTCGCCGACGAGACCGACAAGAAGGCCGTCGCCATGCGGATCGCGGCCCGCGACGGCCGCGTGATCCTCTTCGTCGACACCAAGCGCGGGGCGGACCGCTTCACCAAGCGCCTGCTGGCGAGCGGTGTGCGCGCCTCCGCGCTGCACGGCGGCCGTTCCCAGCCGCAGCGCAACCGCACCCTCGACCAGTTCAAGACCGGCCTGGTGACAGCGCTCGTCGCCACCAACGTGGCGGCCCGCGGCATCCACGTCGACGATCTCGACCTGGTCGTGAACATCGACCCGCCGACCGACCACAAGGACTACCTCCACCGCGGCGGCCGTACCGCCCGCGCGGGCGAGTCCGGCAGCGTGGTCACGCTCGTCCTGCCGGAGCAGAAGCGCGAGATGACCCAGCTGATGGCCGACGCGGGGATCAGCCCGCGGACGGTCCGTATCAAGTCCAGCGACGAGGAGCTCGTACGGATCACCGGCGCGCGGGAGCCGTCCGGCGTGCCGGTCGTGATCCCCGTGCCCGAGCCGGTGGCCGCCCAGCCGCAGGCGAAGTCCCGGACGCGACGCGGTGGCGGCGGTGGCGGCGGACGTGGGGCGGCCGCGGCCGGTGCCCGGTCCGGCGCGGGTGCCGGTGGAGGCGCCCGGTCCGGTGCGGGTGCGGCCGGCGGTGCCAGGTCCGGGTCCGGTGCTGGTGCGCGTGGTGGCCGCGGTGGCGCGGGTGCGCGCTCGGCCGGTACCGGCGGCGGCAACCGCGGTACGCGCGGTGGCCAGGGAGGCGGCCGCCGGACGGCCTAGCAGGTCAGGTGGCGCTGATCGCCAGGTCGTTGGTGACGGTGATGAAGAAGCGGGCCCGCACCTGCCGGTCCGCTGCCGCTTCCGCTGTCACTGCCTGCGTGGTGAGTGCGGTGCTCGGATACTTGTCCGTGTCCTTGCGGTCCACGATGTCGCCGAAGATCCGTCCCACCCGTACGGGTTCGGCGGCTTCGGCAGGGCGTAAGAACAGGTCCCACACCGATTTCTCCGCATCGACGGGATGGGACAAGGACGTGACGCGGGCCTGGAACGTCCGTCCACCGGTCGACTCCTCCGACTCAGTCGGTTCAGTCGACTCCGCCGGTGTCGCGAAGTCGTGTGCCGTCCCGAGGCGGGAGACGCCCAGCAGCGTCGCGCCCGCGCCGAGCGTGGCTCCGTGGAGCATGCCTTCCACGTGCAGGGAGCCGTCCTCGGTGCGCAGGGCGGTGGCTTCCGCGTGGGAGGGGCGGCGGAAGGTCCGTAGGGCCAGGTAGCCGTCCTTGGTCGGGTACGGGATCCACCAGGCGACGGCCTCGCCGGCCGCCGGGGGCACGGCGCCCAACAGACCGCGCTGCTCGACGAGTCCGGCCCTGACGCGGCGCCGTACGCCGTCCTCGGCGCGCTCGACGTGCAGGTCCCAGCGGCCCTCGGCCAAGGCCGGCCGCCCGGGGGCCAGCTCCGCCGACCAGGGTGCCTTCGGGCGGGCCGGCCGCTCCAGCGGTACGCGGACCTCGTGGTCGTCACCGTGCCGGTGCCGCAGTACCAGGGTGAGGCTCTCACCGGACACCCCCGACGGGTTCACCGCGACGCGTACGCCGCCGGCGGAGTCGGTCGTGCAGCCGCCCTTCGGGCGCAGGGCGCGTGGCCGGCCGTCGTCCGCGGCCGGAGTCACCGGCGGGGCCGTGGCGTCGGCACGCGGCAGGGCACCCGGTGAAGGCGCCGCTTCCGCCGCTTCCGTACGGCGAGGGCGGGAGCCGTGCGGCAGCAGCGTGCCGAACGCGCGGCGCATCCGGCGGGTGATCTTCGTCGCCGTCGAGGTCCTGGCCTCCCGCAACTCGCCGACCAGCCGCTCGTACTCGCCCGCGATCAGCCGCGGCGCGAACCGCTGGACGGTCGCCCTGCCGGACTCGCCCATCAGGCGCCGCTGGTCCGGGTCGTCCATCAGCTTCAGCAGCCCGGCGGCGAGCGAGTCCGAGTCCCCCGGCGCCACGAGCAGTCCGTCGGAGCCGTGGGTGATGATCTCGCCGGGGCCGTGCGGGCAGTCGGTCGCGACCACCGGGACGCCGGCGTGCATGGCCTCCAGGATCGTCATGCCGAAGGACTCCCACTCGGAACTCACCGCGGCGACGGAGGCCTTGGGCCACTCGGTCTCCATCGCCGAGTGGGCTCCCATGAGGAACACGTGGTCGTTCAGCCGGAGTTCGTCGATGGCGGTGCGCAGGCGGGCGCGCTCCGGTCCCCGGCCGTAGATCCGCAGCCGCCATTCCGGACGGACGGCGACGACCTTGGAGAACGCCTCGATGAGCAGGTCGTACCGCTTGACCGGCATCAGACGTCCCGCGGCGATCACCAACGGGGCCTGGACGTCGGAGCGTTCCGCCTTCGGTCTGGGCACCGCGTTCGGGATGTCGGTGATCCGCGTCCGCAGCCCGGGCAGGTGCGCGCGATGGTCCGCCGCGTCCTGGGCGGAGACGGTGACGAAGGCGTCCAGGCGCTCGATCGCCGCGTTCTGCGCCGTGCGCACGCCGGGCTCGTGATTGTCGTACGACAGGTGCTCCTGCCCGATGCGCAGGTAGCGCCGCGAGCCGTGCTCGGCCAGGAAGACGACCATCGCCGGGCGGGTCGCCACCACGACGTCCGCGTCGGTCTCGTCGAGGAACCGGCGGAGCCGCTCGTCCGTGAGCTCGGTATAGCGGTGCGCGAGGACCTCGGTGGGCGGTACGACCCCGGAGGGCCGTGCCATGAGGGGGTTCCCGCCGTCGAACGTCGGCGCGTCGGGCCGCTCGTCGGTGAGCGGCACGATGCGCACCTTGCCGCTCACCCCGAGCAGGGGCTTCTCCGCGCTCCGGAGCACCGAGACGATCTCGACCTCGTGCCGCGCGGCGAGCGCGCCGGCCAGGTTGAACGTGGAGCGGACGGTGCCGCCGATGGTGTACGCGTTGTGGAGGAGGAAGCTGAACTTCACGACGGCAATCCCTGTTCAGGCGGTACGGACAGCGACAGGGGAGTGCCTTGACGCCCGGACGTGCGGGCGCCGGATGTGGGGTCTGGAGTCCGCAGGTTTGGGGGGATGGCCACGCGACATTCCTGCACGAGCCGTACGGACTGTAAGCAGCTCCCCGGACCACACGCCAAGCCTCTCCCGAAAGATGACGCGAAATGGTCGACACGCGGCTTGTCAGGCGGGGTTCGCTCCGCTGTGGCGCAGCGTGGCTATGAGCGCGGCGAGTTGGTGGGGGCGTGCGGTGAGGACGACCTCGGGGTCGTCGCTCTCACGGAGGAGGATCGTGCCGGTGGGGGTGGTGGCGAGGTAGACGCAGGAGGAGCCGGACTCGCTGTAGGTGGACTTCTGCCAGTTGAGGTCAATCACCGGGTGGCTCTCCTCAGACGCTCTTGGCGATGCGGTGGACGAGATCTCGGGAGGGGACGGGCTGGAGGGCTACTTGCTCCATGCGGTCCAAGACCAGTCTGTACGTTTCCAACTTTCCGGCGGCATCGATGAGTTCGCTGCCGTGGCTGGTGTCCAGCTGCGCGGTGTCGAGGGCGATGACGGCACCATGGGCGTAGTCAAGGCCATGGCCGGCGGTCGGGAAGGAGGTGCCGTCGAAGGGGATGACCCGGAGAGTGATGTTCGGCTGATCGCTCACCTCGATGAGGTGGTCCAGCTGGGCCCGTGTCACTTCACGGCCGCCGAACTGCATGCGCAGGGCGGCTTCGTGGACGATCGCGATGTACGGGACAGGCCGCTCGCGGAACAGAACGACCTGACGCTTGATGCGGTGGGAGACGCGGTGCTCGATCTCGTGAGGCCGTAGGGCCGGGACCGCTTCGCGGAAGAGTGCGCGGGCGTGCTCGGGGATCTGGAGCAGGCCGGGGATATTGATCACCTGGGCCACGCGCAGCGCGGCGGCGTGGTGCTCCATCTCGGCCAGATCCAGATGCGGTGAGGGCAGGATGTCGCGGTACTCCTCCCACCAGCCGCGGGTGCGGTCGGCGGCCATGTCGGCCAGGGCGTCGACCAGCGCATCGTCCGTGCAGCCGTAGATAACGCCGAGGGTGCGCACACGATCTGCGCTCACACCGAAACGGTTGGCCTCGATGTTGCTGATCTGGGCCTGCGTGGTGCCCAAGGTGCGGGCGGCCTCAACGGCGGTCATGCCCGCACGTTCGCGCAGTCGGCGCAGTTCAGTGCCGAGGCGGAGTCGGCGCGCGGTCGGTGCCCTCCTCGGTGCCATGCCCTCGCTCCGTTCCGTACACCTGACGTAGTGGTCACTCACACGAAGTAAATCCCTGAACGTTTTGCTCTCATCTGCAAAACCTTCAGGGTCTGCACTCTACGGTGAGTCCCAAGCCGCTCAACTGGCCCCGCCAGTAAGGCCCCGTCGAGTGAATCCAAGTCCCCCCACCGCAGGAGGCGTTCATGGTCACCGTATCCCCGTCGAAGTCCGAAGCGTCCGCATCTTGGGCCTACGCCCTCCAACTTCCGCACGATCCCCGCGCCCCGCGCATCGCCCGCGTTACCCTGCGCGCCGTCCTCGCCGGGCACGGCCTGGCCCATGTCACCGACGCCGCCGAACTGTTGACCTCCGAGCTCGTCACCAACGCCTACCGGTACTCCACCGCCGCCGCGACCCTCCGTCTGCGCGGTCTGGGCGACGGGCGGCTGCGCATCGGCGTCCGGGACGCCAACCCGCACATCCCACCACCGTTCGACCGGCGTCCCGGCCCGCTCCGCCCCATCCCTGCCCCTGTCCCCGTTGAGGGTGATGGCGGGCGCGGCCTGTTCCTCGTATGCCACTACGCGGACGCGTGGGGCGGCTGTCTCTTCGGGCGGGGCGGGAAGCTGCTGTGGTGTGAGCTCGGTCCGCGCCCCGCCGGTCATGCTGTCGCGGCATGACGGCAACGGGGACGGGTCGTTGTGTCCACTGCCGGTCAGAGGCCCGCGTGTGTTGCCGGGAAGCCGACCTTCGTCAGGTTCTCCGACGCCGTCCACAGCCGCTGGGCCGTAACCGGATCGCTCGCCGCCGCGGTGCGTCCCACCAGGGTCGGTCCGCCGCGCATCTCGCCCATTCCGTCCGGGCCGACGTAGCTCGCGCCGGGGAGGTCCGCCGTCGCCGCGTACAGGGTGGGCAGGGCGCCCGCCCGGTCGTCCTGGGCGAAGACCCTGTTGCCGAACTGCATGAAGGCGCGCATGACGGCGCTGCCCGAGTGGCTCTGGAGGTTGGTGGCCGCGTAGCCGGGGTGGGCGGCCAGGGCGCGGACCGGGGAACCCGACTCCGTCAGGCGGCGCTGGAGTTCCAGGGTGAAGAGCAGGTTCGCCAGTTTTGACTGGGCGTAGGCGCCCCGCGGGGTGTAGTCGGCGTCGAGGTTCAGGTCGTCGAAGTTGATCGTGGCGCCGCCCCAGCGGTGGGCGCCGGAGGCGACGGTGACGACGCGGTCGGTGACGTACGGCAGGAGCAGGTTCGTCAGCGCGAAGTGACCGAGGTGGTTGGTGCCGAACTGCATCTCGAAGCCGTCCCGCGTGCGCTGCCGCGGGAGCATCATCACGCCGGCGTTGTTGATCAGCAGGGCCAGGGAGCGGCCCTCCCACGCGTCCGCGAACTCCCGTACGGAGGACAGGTCCGCCAGGTCCAGACGGCGTACCTCCGTGCTGCCGGTCACCGTCGCCGCCGCCGCGCGGCCCCGGTCCACGTCCCGTACGGCGAACACCACATGGGCGCCGGAGCGGGCCAGCGCGTCCGCGGCCCGCAGGCCGATACCGCTGTTGGCACCGGTGATGACGGCGGTGCGGCCGGTGAGGTCGGGGAGGAGGGTCACGTTCCACTTCTTGTTCTCTTCGGTTGCCATGACTTCAATGTAGACGCTAGCAACAATGATGGCAATGGCTACAATGGTGTCGGTGCCTACAAAGATTACGATGCCTACAAAGGTGACGCCGTCAACATCGGGATACAGTGGCCCACATGCCTGAAAGCCGCCCCTATCACCACGGAGACCTGCGCTCGGCCCTGCTGGACAGCGCGGAGCGCACCCTGCGGGAGAAGGGGGTCGGCTCCCTGTCCCTGCGCGAACTGGCCCGCGAGACCGGCGTCAGCCACGCCGCCCCCGGCCGCCACTTCAAGGACAAGCAGGCCCTGCTCGACGCCCTGGCCCTGGCCGGCTACGACCGGCTGGCCGAGGTCCTGGCCGCCGCCTACGACCCCGCGCTCCCGCTCCAGCCCCGCCTGACCGCCCTCGCCCGCGCCTACCTCGCCTTCGCCACCGAGAACGCCGAGCTGCTGGCGCTCATGTACGCCCGCAAGCACGAACCCGAGGCCGCCGAGCAGATGGCCGCCGGGGTCGACCGGTCGGTGGGCTCCCTCGGGCGGGTGATCGCGGACGCGCAACGGCACGGCGAGGTCGTCGAGGGCGACCCGGAACGCCTCACCCTCTTCATGGGTGCCACGCTCCACGGCATCGCCGCCTTGACGGCGGGCGGCCTGCTCGACGCGGACGAGGCCTTCGGCATGACCGAGGACCTGATCCACCACCTGCTGCACGGCCTCAAGCCCCGCTGAACCCCGCCCGCACGCGCAACTCGCCCGTTCGCGGTCCCCGCCTCAGTAGGCGGCCATACGCTCCCGTCGTACCGAGTACACGACGAACCCCGCCCCCAGGCTCAGGAACAGCGTGCCGCCGACCACGTACGGGGTGGTGTCGAAGCTTCCCGTGTCGGCGAGTTGGGTCGTACGGGTTGTCGAGGTCGAGGCGGTTTCGGACGAGGTCTCGGCGACGGTCTCGGCCTTGGTTCGCAGGACCGTGGACGCCGATGTCCGCGCTCCGTCCGCCGTCGGCTCGTCCCCGGTCGCGTTGGCGGACGGGACGAACCACAGGGCACCCAGGAGGGTCCCCGCGGCGGTGGCGGTCAGCAACGAGCGGCGTGCGGACACGGAATATCGATCCCCTTGTGACGCTGGCGAATTGGCCGTGTGGGGCGATGTTAGTGAAAGGTGCGGGTCACGGGAAAGTCACGGTGGTCATGAGTCGTACGCTCCGACGTATGAGCACTTCTGAGACATCACGTTTTGTGCGGTTGCGCGTCGAATTGGTCGTCGAGGTCGAGGACGAGAACGCCCTCACCAAGACCGCACTGGGGCGGATCGCCGAGGACCCCGAGATTCCCGGCGACGAGCGGGCGCACGCCGAGAGCGCAGTGACGGAAGACACTGCCGAAGCCATCGCGTACCTCGTCGACCCGTTCGACCTGGTCAGCCAGGTGCCCGGGGTCGACCTCGCGCAGGCATCCTGGAGCAGTGAGCAGATCGACTACGACCCCGATTCGCCGGATTGGGACCTCGACGAGGATGATGACGCCGGAGACGGGGCAGAAGAGGTCGGCTGACGTCCTTGGGAATTCGTGACCCCGGGGGGCAACCGCCGCCCGGGGTTCTGTCGTCTCAAGGGACGCAGTGACCGACACCCGCACCTGCCGTATCGATGGAGATCGACGTGGTGTGCCCCACACCTGTGACAGCTGTGGAACGGGACGAAGCGGTCGTAGCGTTTACAGGTGTTACGGGGACTCTCGGGGTTTTGGGGATTCGGCAACGATGGAGAAGCGTGTGATGACGGACAGTAAGCGGCGCAAGGGCCTGACGGTCGCGTCCGCACTGCTCGGCGGGGTGCTGGTGCTCTCTGCGTGCAGCGGAGGCGGCGACAGCGCCAAGGGCGGGGACGACGGGGGTGACGGCACCTCACAGGCGAAGGTCGACGAGGCCGCCGCCAAGAAGACCTCCGAGGCGCAGATCAAGATCACGCCCAAGGACGGCACCGACAACGCCTCCATCAACAACGACGCGGCCGTCGCCGTGACCAAGGGCACGCTGACCGACGTGACCATGGAGACGGCGTCCGGCACGGCCGTGGAAGGCCAGATATCCGCGGACAAGAAGAGCTGGAAGCCCGCCGCCCAGCTCGAACGCGCCACCACCTACAAGGTCGCCGTGACGGCCAAGGACTCTGAGGGGCGTGCGGCCCACGAGAACGCGTCGTTCACGACGGTCTCCCCGGCCAACAGCTTCATCGGCAACTTCACGCCGGAGGACGGCTCCACCGTCGGCGTCGGCATGCCGGTGTCGATCAACTTCGACAAGGCGATCACCAACAAGGCCGATGTGCAGAAGGGGATCACCGTCTCCTCCACCAGCGGTCAGGAGGTCGTCGGCCACTGGTTCAACGCCAACCGGATCGACTTCCGCCCCGAGGACTACTGGAAGGGCGGCTCCACCGTCACCCTCAAGCTGAACCTCGACGGCGTCGAGGGCGCGAGCGGCGTGTACGGCGTGCAGCAGAAGACGGTCACCTTCAAGATCGGCCGCAACCAGGTCTCGATCGTCGACGCCAAGACCAAGACCATGAAGGTCACGCAGGACGGCAAGACGATCAGGACCATCCCGATCTCCGCCGGTTCGCCCGAGAACAAGACGTACCAGGGCCAGATGGTGATCTCCGAGAAGTTCAAGGAGACCCGGATGAACGGCGCGACCGTGGGCTTCACGGACGACGACGGCAAGGGCGAGTACGACATCAAGGACGTACCGAACGCGATGCGTCTGTCGAGCTCCGGCACGTTCATCCACGGCAACTACTGGGGCGAGAAGTCCATCTTCGGCAGCGTCAACACCAGCCACGGCTGCGTGGGCCTGTCGGACACGAAGGGCGCCAACGACCCGAACACCCCGGGTGGCTGGTTCTTCAGCAACTCGATCATCGGTGACGTCGTGGACGTCCGGAACACCGGCGACAAGACCATCGCCCCGGACAACGGCCTCAACGGCTGGAACCTGGACTGGGCGGCCTGGAAGGCCGGTTCGGCGGCCTGACCGACCGAACTCCTCTCGTCCCGAAGGCGGTTGCTCGTACGAGCGACCGCCTTCGGCGTTGTCACAGGGGTCTCAGCGGAGAACCGGTCCACACAGGAGAAGTTCCGCTGCGTCAATTCTCGACTCTTACCTCACTATTGAGCACGTGTTGACCCCCCGGCATACTGAGTATTCCGGGGGGTTACGCACGACCATGCGTACGGGACTGCCCCCTGCCGGGTGAACGGAGTTCAGCCGGATCTCATCTCCAGGGGGAGACTTGAGCAGACAAGTGAAGAGAGCGTGCGTGGCCACGATCGCCACGGCGGCAGCCGTGGCCCTGGCGGCGGGCATGACCAGCCCGGCGTCGGCGGAGGCGGGGGCAGGGACAGCAGCGACAGGGGCGGAAGCGGAGCCCGCGGTCGCCGGAGCGGCCGCACGGACCGCGCCCAAGCACCACATCACCCTGATCACCGGCGACCGGGTGATCGTCGACGCCAAGGGCCGCGTCGTCGGCCTGGACCGGGCCAAGGGCCGCGAGGACATCCCGGTCCAGATCCGCAAGGCCGACGGCCACACCCTGGTCATCCCGGCCGACGCGGCACGGCTGATAGCCGGCGGCAAACTCGACCGACGGCTGTTCGACATCACCGAGTTGAACAAGGCCGCGACCCGCAAGGCACAGCAGCAGGGCCTCAAGCTGATCATCGGCTACCAGGGGACGGCCGCGGCGGCGAAGGCGGACGTACGCGACGCAGGCAAGGTCCGCCGGACCCTCAAGTCCCTCAACGCCGATGCCGTGCTGGCGCCGAAGGACGACGCGGCCGACCTGTGGTCCGCGGTCACCGACGACCGGAGCGGCGGCGCGAAGGCCGCGTCCGGCGTCGCCCACATCTGGCTCGACGGAGTCCGCAAGGCCAGCCTCGACAAGTCCGTCAAGCAGATCGGCGCCGACAAGGCGTGGGCCGCCGGGTACGACGGCAAGGGCGTCAAGATCGCCGTCCTGGACACGGGTGTCGACGCGACCCACCCGGACCTCAAGGACCAGGTCGTCGCGGCGAAGAACTTCTCCACCGCCGCCACCACGGCCGACAAGTACGGCCACGGCACGCACGTCGCGTCCATCGCCGCCGGTACGGGCGCCAAGTCGGCGGGCAAGTACAAGGGCGTCGCCCCGGGGGCCGAGCTCCTCAACGGCAAGGTCCTCGGCGACGACGGATCCGGCGACGACTCGGGCATCATCGCGGGCATGGACTGGGCCGCCGAACAGGGCGCCGACATCATCAACCTCAGCCTGGGCGGCGGCGACACCCCCGAGGTGGACCCGATGGAAGCCCAGGTCAACAAACTGTCCAAGGAAAAGGGCATCCTCTTCGCGATCGCCGCCGGCAACTCCGGCGAGTTCGGCGAGCAGACGGTCGGCTCACCGGGCAGCGCGGCCGAAGCGCTCACCGTGGGCGCCGTCGACGACAAGGACAAGCTGGCCCCCTTCTCCAGCACAGGACCCGGCCTCGACGGCGCCATCAAGCCCGACGTGACCGCGCCCGGCGTGGACACCACAGCCGCCTCGGCCGCGGGCAGCGTCATCGCCCAGGAGGTCGGCGAGAAGCCGGCCGGCTACCTGACCATCTCGGGTACGTCGATGGCGACCCCGCATGTCGCGGGCGCGGCGGCGATCCTCAAGCAGCAGCACCCGGAGTGGACGTACACCGAGCTCAAGGGCGCGCTGGCCGGCTCCACGAAGGGCGGCAAGTACACGCCGTTCCAGCAGGGTTCGGGCCGTATCCAGGTCGACAAGGCCATCAAGCAGACCGTGATCTCCACCCCGGTCTCCGCGAGCTTCGGCGTCCAGCAGTGGCCGCACACGGACGACACCCCGGAGACCAAGAAGGTCACGTACAAGAACCTCGGCACGACCGACGTCACGCTGAACCTCGCGGTGACGGCCACCAACCCGAAGGGCCAGGCCGCCCCGGCCGGCTTCTTCACCCTCGGCGCCAAGACGCTGACCGTCCCGGCGGGCGGCGAGGCCTCCGCCGACCTGACGGTCAACTCCAGGCTGGGCGGCACGGTCGACGGCGCGTACTCCGCGTACGTGACCGCGACGGGCGGCGGCCAGACCGTGCGCACGGCCGCGGCGGTGCAGCGCGAGGTGGAGTCGTACGACGTCACCCTCAAGCACATCGGGCGTGACGGTCAGCCGGCGCCGGGCTACCTCACCGACCTGTTCGGCTACGCCGGCCTGGGCAAGGACCGGAGCTTCACCGCGCCGGAAGGCTCCGGCACGGTGACCATGCGCGTCCCCAAGGGCACGTACCTGCTGGACGCCTGGGTGGCGAAGGACCTGGAGACCTTCGAGGGCGGCCTCGACTGGCTGCTCCAGCCCAAGCTGAGCGTCACCAAGAACGTCTCGGTGACCCTGGACGCCCGTAAGACCAAGGCGGCGAACATCACGGTGCCGGACGCCGGGGCGAAGCCGCTCTCCGCGATGGTCTCGTACCTGTACGAACCCGCGGGCTTCGGGCTCGGTACCGGCCTCGGCTCGTTCGCCGACCTGCGCGTGGCACACCTCGGCGCCGACGTCACCGGTCTGACCCAGACCTGGGGCGGCCAGTGGACCAAGGGCGCGAACGCCGAGTACGACGCGGCGACCACGGCCAAGGTCAAGAGGTTCCAGGGCGACAAGGTCCGGCACTTCAAGGCGAGCGAGTTCGCCACGGTGAAGAACAACCTCGGTTCCTCGACCGCGGGCAAGACCGGTGGGCTCGTCCCGATCGGCGAGTTCCCCGAGGACTACACCTTCGGCGTCGCCTTCGAGCAGAAGCTGCCGGGAGCCCGGACCCTGCACGTGTCGACGGGCGAGAAGATCAAGTGGGGCCTCGAGTTCGAGCAGTACGGCGGCAGGGACGCGGATGGTTTCCCGATCCTCGAAGCCTTCTACACGCTGGGCAACCCGCAGACCTTCAAGGCGGGCAAGAAGTACGAGAAGACGTTCAACACGGCCGTCTTCGGCCCGCGCGTCAGCTCGGACTACAGCCTCTACCGCGAGGGCGACTACATCTACGGCTCCCTGCCGCTGTTCGCCGACGGCAAGACGCACGCGGGCCAGTCGCTCTTCTCCTCGGTGAACACGACGCTGTACCGCAACGGCACCAAGGTCGGCTCGAACGACGACCCGCTGATCGGCATGAAGGCGTTCACGGTCCCGGCCGGCGACGCCGAGTACAGGCTGACCACCTCGGTCAAGCGCAGCGCCGAGGTCGCGGCGGCCTCCATCCGCATCGACGCCAGTTGGACGTTCCGCTCCAAGAAGGTCACCGCGGCCAACCTGCCCACCTCGACGGTCCGCTTCAACGCGGCCGTCGGCCTGGACGGCAAGGTCACGGCCGGCAAGAAGGTCTCCGTCCCGGTCACCGTGCAGGGCTCGGCAGCCGGCCGGAACCTCAAGTCGCTGGCGGTGTACGTGTCGTACGACTACGGCAAGACCTGGAAGAAGGTCACCGTCAAGAACGGCAAGATCGAGGTGAAGAACCCGGCCAAGGGCAAGGGCATCTCGTTCCACGCCAAGATCGCCGACAAGAAGGGCAACAAGTCGACGCTCTCGATCTACAACGCCTACTACGGCAAGTGAGCCGTTAGCGAAAGCCCCGCCGGAGGTACAGCCTCCGGCGGGGCTTCCGTGTTTCTGTGGGCGGATGACCGCAGAGACCGTCGAATACATCCGGTACCGCATTCCCGAAGAGCAGTCCGCGGAGTTCCTGTCCGCCTACACCCGTGCCGCGGCCCTGCTGGCGGCGGCGCCGCAGTGTGTCGACTACGAACTGGCCCGCTGCGAAGAGGACTTCGAGCACTTCGTGCTCCGCATCACCTGGACGTCGACCGAGGACCACATGGCGGGCTTCCGCGAGTCGGAGCTGTTCCCGGACTTCCTCGCCGAGATCCGTCCGTACATCCCCAGCATCCAGGAGATGCGCCACTACAAGCCGACGACGGTACGGGGCACGGGCGCGTCCGTGCCGACGCTGTACGCGTGGGCGGGCGGCGCCGAGGGCTTCGCGCGGCTCACCGAGGTCTTCTACGACAAGGTGCTCAAGGACGACGTCCTCGCACCGGTCTTCGCGGGCCTCGCGCCCGAGCACGCGTCCCATGTCGCGCTGTGGCTCGGGGAGGTCTTCGGCGGTCCGGCGGCGTACTCCGAGACGCAGGGCGGGCACGGGCACATGGTCGCCAAGCACCTCGGCCGGAACATCACGGAGGTGCAGCGGCGTCGCTGGGTGAACCTGCTCCAGGACGCGGCGGACGAGGCGGGGCTGCCGACGGATGCCGAGTTCCGCTCGGCGTTCGTTGCTTATGCGGAGTGGGGGACGCGGTTGGCGGTGTACTTCTCCGGTCCCGACGCGGTGCCTCCGGCGGAGCAGCCGGTACCTAAGTGGACGTGGGGAGCGGCTCCGCCGTACCAGCCGTGACGGACCTTTGGGGTGCGTTGTCGGGTGCGGGTTCGTTGTGGCTGGTCGCGCAGTTCCCCGCGCCCCTGAAAGGCGGGGCTGCGCCCCAGCCTTTCAGCCTACGGCGCCGCCGTGCCAGCTCGGGTTGCGTCTCTGCCCCAGCTGGCCAGCAAGCGGAGCGCTTCCGCCGATGGGGAACCCGGCTCGGCGTGGTACGTGACCATCGACTGTTCGTCGTCGTCGAGGAGGCGGAACGACTCGAAGGACAGGTTCAGCTCACCGACCAGCGGATGCCGCAGCCGCTTGACCCCGTGGTTCTTCTCCTTGACGTCGTGCGTGGCCCACAGCCGCCGGAACTCCTCGCTCTTCACGGAGAGCTCCCCGACGAGCGCCGACAGACGCGGATCGTCCGGATGGCAGCCCGCGTCCATGCGCAGGAAACTCACGATGTCGTACGCCTTCTGGTCCCACTCCACGAACAGGTCGCGGTACTCGGGCTTGAGGAACACCATCCGCGCCCAGTTCCGCTCCTGAGCCGGCATCTCCGCCCAGTCGCCGAAGACGGCCGCGGCCATCCGGTTCCAGACGAGGATCTCCGAACGCCGCCCCACGACGTACGCGGGCACACTGTCGAAGGTGTCGATCAGCTCCCGCAACGCCACCCGCACCTGCTGCGGCCGCGTCGACGGCCTCTTCTTGTGCTGCTTCGGCTTCGCGAGATGCGTGAGATGCGCGTGCTCGGCCCCGGTCAGCCGCAGGGCGCGCGCGATCGCGTCGAGCACCTCCGCCGACACGTTCCGCCCGTTGCCCTGCTCAAGGCGCGTGTAGTACGCCACGGACACCCCGGCCAGCTGCGCCAGCTCCTCGCGGCGCAGCCCCGGTACCCGGCGGTGCCGCCCGAAGTCCGGCAGCCCCACGTCCTCCGGCTTGAGCCGGGCCCGGCGGCTGCGCAGGAACTCGCTGAGCTCGGCGCGCCGGTCCAGCGGGTGTCCCGCGTCGCCCGCGGACTCCTGAGAGGGCTGCTTTTCCATACGTTCAGTATTCACGGTCGTACGCATACGAACCTGCCCCCGCCAGTAGTAGGACCAGGGGACATACGCAGAGCGGTGACCTGGGTGGCAGCCAGGTCGTGGGGCAAGCTGGACGCGCACCCGGCCGGAAGGCGGACCGGGCGCGGAACCACTCCTTAGGAGAACCCCCGGCATGACCACTGGTACGACTGACGGCACGACCACTGTCGCCGCATACGCCGCCCCCGCCGCCAAGGCACCGCTCGAGCGCACGACCATCGAGCGCCGCCCGGTCGGCGAGCACGACGTCCTCATCGACATCAAGTTCGCGGGCATCTGCCACTCGGACATCCACCAGGCCCGCGAGGGCTGGGGCGAGGCCATCTTCCCGATGGTCCCCGGCCACGAGATCGCCGGCATCGTCACCGAGGTCGGCTCCGGAGTGAGCAAGTTCACCGTCGGTGACCGGGTGGGCGTCGGCTGCATGGTCGACTCCTGCCGCGAGTGCGAGAACTGCCGGGCGGGCCTGGAGCAGTACTGCGTCAAGGGCAACGTCGGCACGTACAACGCCCTCGACAAGAACGGCGAGCCGACCTACGGCGGCTACTCCACACACATCGTCGTCGACGAGAACTACACCGTCCGCATCCCCGAGGGCCTGTCCCTCGACGAGGCCGCACCGCTCCTCTGCGCCGGCATCACCACGTACTCCCCGCTCAAGCACTGGAACGCAGGACCCGGCAAGAAGGTCGCCATCCTCGGCATGGGCGGCCTCGGCCACATGGGCGTCAAGATCGCGCACGGCCTGGGCGCCGAGGTCACGGTCCTCTCCCAGTCACTCCGCAAGCAGGACGACGGCCTGAAGCTGGGCGCCGACCACTACTACGCGACCAGCGACCCGAAGACCTTCGAGGAGCTGCGCGGCACGTTCGACATCATCCTGTCCACGGTCTCCGCTCCGCTCGACCTGGACGTCTTCCTGTCCCTCCTCAAGACGGACGGCGCCTTCGTGAACGTGGGCGCGCCCGAGGAGCCGGTCGCGCTCAACCTGTTCTCCGTCATCGCCGGCCGCAAGACCCTTGCCGGGTCCGGCATCGGTGGCATCCAGGAGACCCAGGAGATGCTCGACTTCTGTGCCGAGCACGGCTTTGGTGCCGAGATCGAGCTGATCAGTGCGGCTGAGATCAACGAGGCGTACGAGCGGGTGCTGGCCAGTGATGTGCGGTACCGGTTTGTGATCGACACCGCGACCATTTAGCTCCGCCGGTTCGCTCCGCTGGTTGGGCGGATTTTGGCTGCGGGTTCGTTGGGGCTGGGCGCGCAGTTCCCCGCGCCCCTGGAGGACGGGGCTGCGCCCCTGTCCTCCTCGCGCCCCTAGGGGGCGGGGCTGCGCCCCTGCCCTCTGGGGCCGGAAAGGAGCCATAGCAAGTATGGGCCGCCCACCAAGGCTGTTAGTGCCCCCACTGGGATTTCCAGTGGGGGCATCAGTGCGCGGGCGGCCAGGTCCGCCGTTACCAGGACCACCGCGCCTGTCAACGCTGAAGCGATCAGCGGGAGTTGAGGGGTGCGGGTCAGGCGGCGGGCCAGTTGGGGGGCGGTGAGGGCGATGAAGCCGATCGGGCCCGCCGCGCCTGTGGCGGTCGCCGCCAGGACCACGCCCAGGACGGTCAGGGCGAGTTGCGTCCGGTGCACCCGGACGCCGAGCGCGGCGGCCGTGTCGGAGTCCAGGCCGAGCGGTCGCAGTGCCCGGCTCGCCCAGACCAGGGCGGGCAGGGAGAGGAGCAGTACCCAGCCGAGGGGGCCCGCCTGCTCCCAGCCGCGCCCGTTGAGGCTGCCGGTGAGCCACAGCTTGACCTGCTCGGCGGCGGCCAACTCGCTCTCGGTGAGATAGAGCTGGACGACGGCGGAGAGGGCGACACCGATCCCGACCCCGGTCAGCACGAACCGGCTCGGCTGCATACCGTGCCGCCAGGCCAGTACGTACACGAGCGCGGCGGCCGCGAGACCGCCCGCGACCGAGACCGCCGGGAGCGCGCCGGGGGAGGCGACCGTGCCGGTGGCGAGCGCCAGCACCGTCGCGGCGGCGGCGCCGTGTCCGACGCCGATGACGTCCGGACTGGCCAGCGGGTTGCGCGTCACGGTCTGTACGAGCGCCCCCGAGAGCCCCAGCGCGGCCCCGACCATCGCTCCGAGCACGATCCTCGGGACGCGCAGCTCGCCGACGATCAGCTCGTACGGGCCGCCGTGGCCGCGCAGGACCCGCCAGACCTCGTCCGGCGCGATGTACGTCTGCCCGACGCACGCCGAGAGCAGCATGACGCCCGCGAGGAGCAGGACGAGAACGCCCGCGACGGCCGCCGAGCGCCGGTGCAGGAGGAGGGAGAGGGAGGGGAGGAGGGAGGGGGAGGAGGAGGAACGGCGACGGAGGCGGAGTACGGAGAGTCCGGCCGAGCGGGGGTACGTGGGCGGCTGTGGAGGAGAGGGCGTCGGGGAGGGTGACGTCACGAGGCCGCCCCCTTTCGGCGTACGAGCACGACCAGCACCGGCACGCCCACGAGGGCCGTCATCACCCCGGCCGGTACCTCCGCCGGCGCCCGGATCACCCGTCCCGCCACGTCCGCCGCGAGCAGCAGGGCCGCTCCGAGGAGGGCGGCGAGCGGGAGGCTCCAGCGGTGGCCGCCCGAGACCAGGCGGCGGGCCAGGTGCGGTACGGCGAGGCCGATGAAGGCGATCGGTCCGGCGGCGGCCACCGCGGCGGCGGTCAGAACGGTGGCACCGAGCGCCGCGCAGACCCGTACGAGCTGGACCTTGTGGCCCAGCGCACGCGCGGTGTCGTCGCCGAGGGCGAGTGCGTCCAGGCCGCGCGCGCAGCCGAGCACCAGCAGGGCGCCGCCGACGAGGAAGGGCAGCATCTGCGCGACCGTCCCCGCGTCGCGCCCGCTCAACGCGCCCACCTGCCAGAACCTGAACTGGTCGAGAGTCGCCGAACTGGTCGTCAGGACCACGGTCGTGCCGCCCGCCACCATCGCGGACAGCGCGGTCCCGGCGAGCGCCAGTTTGACCGGCGAGGCCCCGCCCCGGCCTCGCGCGGCGATGGAGTACACCAGGCAGGCGGCGGCGACGGCACCGGCGAAGGCGTACCAGACGTATCCGCCGAACCCGTTCGCAAGACCGCCCGAGATGGCGAACACCACGCCGGCCGCGGCCCCCTGGCTCAGTCCGAGGATGCCCGGATCGGCCAGCGGGTTGCGGGTGACGGCCTGCAACGCCGCCCCCGCGAGCCCGAGCGCGGCCCCGGCGGCGAGCCCGACCTCGGTCCGCGGCAGCCGCAGCGACCGTACGACCAGCGCGTCCCGTGAGCCGCCGCCGTGCAGCAGTGCGTCGAGCACGGCGGACAACGGCACCGGGCGGGTGCCGACGGCGAGGCTGAGGGCGACGGCGACGAGGGTGAGGAGGAGGGCGGCGGCCAGCCAGCCCGTACGTACCGTCGTTGTGCGTGCGGTCACGTACTTGGTCCGCTCGCGTTCACGTGCCTACTTGCCCAGTGACTCGGTGAGCTGCTTCACGACCAGGTCGGCGGCGGTGGGGCCCGCGTTGAGGTACCAGGGGTCGTCGTCGACCTTGACGGCGTGCTTGGCCCCGACCGCCTTCATCGACTTCCACAGCGGTCCGGCGAGCACGCTCCCGGCGTCCGTCTTTCCCTCGTCCCCCTGCACGGAGTAGAAGATCCAGTCCCCGTCCGCGACGTCGATGCTCTCCGCTCCGATGTCCTGCGAAATCGCCTTGAACTGCTGCGACTTGGGCCGCCCGAGCCCCATGTCGACGGCGATCGACCCGGTGAAGGAGGAGACGCCGAACATCCGCGTCCGGTCGGGCGTGAACCGCACCATGGAGACGGCGGTGTCCTTCCCGTCGACCCGCTCACCCGCCGCGGCGGCCTCCTCGGCGTGCTGGTCGAGCAGCTCCCGCGCCTGCTCGCCCTTGCCGAGGGCGTCGCCGACGAGCAGCAGGTCCCGCTTCCAGTTGATGCCGTTGCCCGCGGTGATCACGGTCGGGGCGATCTTCGACAGCTTGGGGTAGAGGTCACCGAGCGAGTCGTTGGCGAGGATGAGGTCGGGCTTGGCGGTGGCGAGCGTTTCGAGGTTGGGTGCGGCCCGGGTGCCCGAGTCGGTCATCCCCGCGAGCTGCTTCTTGTACTGGGGGAAGGCGTCGGCGAGATAGCCGGGGACGAGACCGGCGTTGTCGGCACGGGTGGTGGCGGCCGGTACGACTCCCAGGGTGAGGAGGTCGTCGAGCTGCCCGGTGCTGAGCACGGCTATCCGCTTGGGCGCCGAGTCGATCTCCGTCTTGCCCTTGAAGTGGCTGACGGTACGGGGAAACGTCCCGTCGGCGGCCTTCGTACCCATGCCGTCGGCCAGGGCGCTGGGTGCGGCGGCGGGGCCTTCGGAGGCGCCGGCGACGAGGTTGCGGTCGCTCTTGCCGCCACCCTCGTTCTCACCGCCGCCGGAACTCCCCGAACTCCCCGAACTCCCGGAGGACGAGCATCCGGCCACGAGACCGCCGACGACCGACATGGCCAGAACGGCCTTCAACGCCAACGCGCGCACGACTTGCTCCGATGCTCGGTTTCTCAGTTCACTCAGCCACTCTGGCCCCCCTAGGCAAGGCTTACCTTACCCGTCGTATCTGTGCGGGCTCCGAGTGGCTGGCGAGGGGCTGCCTCAGTGCCTCGCGGGCGCATAGCGTGGAAGGGGCACGGAGAGGTCCTGGGGCGCCGCCGGCCGAGCCGGGGTCGCCGCCGAGCGGCCGAGCCGGGTCACTGCCGGCCGGCCGAGTCCGAGGTCACTGCCGACCCGCCGAGGAGGTACGCCCGATGACCGTCGAGCTGAACCACACGATCGTCGCCGCCCACGACAAGAAGGCCTCGGCCCATTTCTTCGCCGACATCCTGGGCCTGGAAGTGAGCCCGCAGTACGGCCCCTTCATCCCGGTCCCGATCCCCAACGGCGTCACGCTCGACTACATGGACGCGACCGGCTCCATCCCGCCGCAGCACTACGCGTTCCTGGTCTCGGAGTCCGACTTCGACACGATCTTCGCCCGCATCCGGGACGCCGGTCTCACCTACTGGGCGGACCCGGGCCACCGCCGCGCCAACGAGATCAACACGAACGACGGGGGCCGGGGCACGTACTTCGAGGACCCGAACGGACACAGCTTGGAGATTCTTACTCGGCCTTATGGGAGTGGGGGCGGGGCGTAGGTGTAGGCGTAGGCGTAGGCGGTACGTGACCGGTCCCGGGCCGCCGGTCTCCGGTCCTCGGGGCTCCGGGACTTCGGGACTTCGGGTCTCCGGCCCTCAGGCGACTCGGCGGGCCGACTCCAGGGCCGTGGCCGTGGCCGATGCCGATGCCGATGCTGAGGCCGGGGCCGTGGTTCGGCTGAGCGGTGGTCAGTTCTGGGCGGTCGGCCGGACGACGATCTCGTTCACGTCGACGGCGGCGGGCTGCTCGATCGCGAACGCGATGGCCCGGGCGATCGCGTCCGGCGGGATCGCGATCTGCCGGAGGCCCATGATCTGCGTCCGGACCGCCTGATTCGTCGATGCCTCGGTGAAGTCGGTGTCGACCACGCCGGGCGAGACGGTGCTCACCCGCAGGGAGTCGCCGGCCTCCTGGCGCAGGCCTTCGCAGATGGCGCGGACCGCGATCTTCGTACCGGCGTAGACCGCCATGGCCGGCACGACGCGAAACGCGGCCGTGGAGGCGATGGTGATGAAGTGCCCGGTGCCCTGCGCCCGGAAGACCGGCAGCGCGGCGCCGATTCCGTGCAGTACGCCTTTGATGTTGACGTCGACCATCTGGTCCCACTCGTCGACGCGCAGGTCGTCGAGGGGTGAGATGGCTCCGGACCCGGCGTTGCTGACCAGCACGTCGAGCCGGCCGAATCGCTCACCGGCCAGCGCGACCAGGGCGTGCAGGTCGTCCCGGCGGGTCACGTCCGTGCGGGTCTGCACGGCCGAGCCGCCCGCCTTCTCGATCCGGGCCACCAGATCCGCGAGGCGCTCGGAGCGGCGCGCACCCAGGACGAGCCGCGCGCCCCGCTCGGCGAGCAGCAGGGCGGTCGCCTCGCCGATGCCGCTGCCGGCTCCCGTGATCGCCACGACCTTGCCGTCGATTCCCGACATGATGTCTTCCTTCTTCTCACTCGTCACCGGGCCGGCGAATGCCCGGAACCCGTCCGCGCATCGGGGCCACCCGTGCCACCTGTGCCATCCGGTGCGCGGACATCAGTCTGCGATGGCCTTAGCCTGGTATCCAGAGCGTGTTTATTCTGGAACCAGGGGTGCCATCCACTGTGCCGAAACAGCCCGGTCAACGCCGTGAGCTGAGTGCTTTCCTGCGCAGCCGCAGAGAGCGGATCACGCCCGACCAGGTCGGCCTGCCGCAGACCGGCCGACGCCGGACCCCGGGCCTGCGCCGGGAGGAGCTCGCCCTGCTCGCCGGGATGAGTGCCACCTGGTACACGTACCTGGAGCAGGGCCGGGACATCCGCGCCTCGGACCAGGTGCTCGACGCCCTCGCCTCGGCGCTGCGGCTCGACCGGCACGAGCGCGGACACCTCTTCCGGCTCGCCGGTCACGCGACCGCGGCCGAGGCCGAGCAACCCGAGCCGCTCCCCGCCGAGGTGGCGGCCGTCCCGCTCCTGCTCCAGCCGCACCCGGCGTACATCATCGACGGCAACTACGACGTGCTCAGCCACAACCCGGCGGCCGCCGAGCTGTTCCCGAACCTCACCGCGGCGGCAGCAGCAGCGGACCGGCCGGCGAACTTCGCCCGCTGGGTGTTCCTCGACCCCGCGGCCCGGGACTTCCTGGTCGACTGGGAGCCGGAGGCGCGCGGCCTGCTCGCCCGACTGCGGACGCATTCCGGACGCCATCCAGGCGACCCGCGCTACACCCGGCTGATCGACGAGTTGCACGAGGGCAGCCCGGAAGTACGGGCCTGGTGGCCGCGGTACGACGTGCAGGAGCAGCGCGGCGGACGGAAACGGCTGCGGTGCCCGGGACGCGGGGTGGTCGACTACGCGTTCACCGCGTTCCACCTGGCCGAACAGCCGGAACAGACGCTGGTGGTCTATTCCGACGACCGGGAACCGGCGGGCTGAGGCGCGGCCTCGACGAGGTCGCGCCCCTTTGGCCCTGTCTCCTGTCTGCCCCTACTGGGTGCCGTTGGCGGCGAACGTCCACACGGCGTGGCTGCCCGGGCCGACGACGAGCTTCGAGTGACCGATCTGTTCCACGTGTTGGTCCTTCACGGGCCGGTTGAGCGAGAACTCGACGCGCTGCAACCCCGCCCGGTCGCGCGGGACGGTTTCGAACCGCATCGTGGTGCCGCCGCGCTCCGCGACGACGCCCCCGCCTGCCACGGTCCGGACGGAGAACCCGCCGGCCCGCAGCAGCGGCACGGTGTCGGCGAGGTCGCTTTCGGTGACCGCGAAGCGGACAGAGGTCACGTCACGCATCAGACGGTTCTGGTAGCTGTCGGTCAGGTAGCGCTCCCGGCCGACGTCACCGGGAAAACTCGGCGGCTCGGAGTTGCTGCGCGGGTCGGCGAAGTACTCCGGCCGGTACTCCATCGCCCAGGCGCCGAAGGCGTCGCTCTCGCTGGTGGTGAGGATGGCGTCGAACCACGGCACGCGGACGCCGTCCCCGAAGTCACGCGTCTGGAAGAACTCGACGGGGTCGGCGACACCCTCGTCCTTCAGCCGCTCGGTGACCGTCCCCAGGTCTCCCGCACGCTCGGTCGACACGCCGAGGCCGGTGGAGCCGAGGGTGCCCTCCGGGCCGGCGATGTCACCGACTCCGAACAGTTCGACGTAGGTCTCGCGGCCCAACAGGTAGCGGCCGGTCCAGGTCTGTCCGTCGGCACCGGTCGTGGTGTTGACATGGAAGTTGGCGAAGTCCCGCAGGTAGGCGGAGTGCTCGATGGCGTCGGCGGTCTCCCGGTCGACGACTCCGTAGGAGTGGTTGTAGAACAGCAGCTGCCGGTCGTGCGACGACCGGCTCCCCTCGGCCTGCGCCGTCACCGCACCACCCCCGACCGCACAGGCGAGGGCGACAGCGAGCACGATGATCATCCGTAATGTCCGACGAATCAGCATGTCGGGGATCGTAGGACAGGAAGACCACAGCCGCCGTTCGTTTCGAACGAGGTCGAAACGAACGGCACTTGACGCCCGGCGAGGTGCTGCTTCCATCCTCAAACCTTTGAATCAGCTCCACCTACTGATCTGGGAGTCCTGAAATGTCTCGCCGAATTCGTGCCGAGCTGAGCCTCTTGTCAGCCGTGGTGCTCCTTTCTGCCACTGCCTGTTCATCAAGCGACTCCGACGCCGGACAACCCCAACAACCCCAACAACCCCCGCAGTCGTCCAAGCACAGCCCGGCAGCAGAGACCGCACCCGCCGATGCCGTCGAGCCCCTGGTGGAGCGCGCTCCGGATCTGGACGCGACCGAGACTGTCGCCGCCCGCCAAGGCAGGACGAACGGGAACCGCAGCATCGAATTCAGCAAAGGAAAAAAGGGCGATGCGCTGATCGTCGCAGTGCGTTGCCAGGGCAAGGGAAAGCTCGATGTCACGGTGCGGCCTGTGCAGGTCTCTTTTTCGCTGGACTGTCTCGCCGGTGAAGTGAGCACCACCTACAACCAGGTCGGTGTCACAGGAGTGGAACGCGGCGGCACTGTTTCCGTCGAAGCGCCCTCGGCTGTGAGCTGGTCCATGACGATTGGTCGTGGAGAGCCGGCATCCGCAGAGCCGCCCGCGTCCGACGACACGGAGTAGCGGGCCATCGGCCATCGGCTATCAGGGACGCCGATGTCTCGGCGCGTCGTCATCGCGTAGCCCAGCGATGTGCCGACGGCACCGCCGTACGATCCACCGCGAGGTCGACCGCGACGTAGCGGCCGCACCTGCCCGCCGCCTGCGTGAGCGGGACCTGAGCGTAGGGCCTTGGCCACCCACGCCGTCGGGTATCCGGCAGGCTGCCCGGTCGGCGTGTCCGACCAGTCCATGGTCACCACGAACACGTCTGTGCCCGCGAAGAGTTCGACGAGGATCGTGTTGTCCCGGTCCAGCACGATCGCGTACTCGTACTCGTACTCCGGGTAGCGCCCCGAGCCGGGGAGGCCAGGGACCGGTACGGCAGGGCGTGCAGATGCAGATCGCGCTCCGGGTCCCACTGGATGCGAGCGGGCGCGCGCTTCAGCTGACGCTGCCAAGTGGCACGGCCGGGGTGCCGCGCTCACAGACCACATCCGGGGCAGTTGGCTGCGGAGGTGGCGGGCCCACTCCGGTTACATCGACACCTTGTCCCATCGCGCGTCCACGCTCCATGCGGCCTCACCTGAAGCGAAGTCGGCGAAGATCGTTGCTACTTGATCCTTCTCGCTCAGCACACACCGGTAGTGCCGGTCCGGCGAACCATCCCGGTGTTCGACGGCGAATCCGCTTGCGGACAGGCCTGCGTTCGGCCCTTGTCCGACCTGGAGGTAGCGGCCCAGCCGCTTCTCCAGAATCAAGAACCAGTTCTCCGCGGACAAACGGCGTACGGCACGTTCGATCACATCAAGGTCCGGGTCCTCGACCTTCAACCCAACACACGGCTGAAGACTCAATGCATCTGCCCCGCGCAGCGCGGGCGGAAGGTGAAGCACCTCCGCCTGCGGGTCGAAACAGACCAGTCCATGGCGGCCGGCGAGGGCCACCACATCGGGCGCGGTCTCACTGGCCCGACTCCACGACATGGCCATGAGCAGATGAGCGGCAGAGACGTCGAGGCCTGCCGTCCACGGCGACGCCGCCACCTGCCGACAGCCGTCCCCGGCAGACGAAAGTTCGGGGAATTCCATGATCAGCGCCTGATGGAACGCAGCCACGGCCTCGCTCGCGACAACTCCCGCCCCTGCGAGGTCGCTGGCACACAGCCGGTCGTACTTCCCGGCGGCGTCAGAGGCCGAGACCCGCTCGGGTTCGAACCACACCGCAAGATCAAAGCTCACGTCGTCCCATCCGCCGATGCCCGCCTTCGAACGGGACCGAGCCTATGGCGGACCACTGACAACGCCGGCGCCCCTCGACTCGTGCTCACCGCTGTGCCGGCCCGTGACTGAGCGTCTGACCAGGAGGCCCACGTCAAGCCGCGTTCAGAGCCTCATACGCCGCAGTCCCATCTCTTCGATGCGTCGCCGGTGCGGCAGCGTGTCCGGTGTGTGAGGCCTCAGTGACTGCCGCTCCCACCACCACAGCTGAAGGCGCCGCCCGAGCCGGCGTCCGAGTCGGAACCGGAACCGGAGTCGGAGTCGTGGTCCAGGGCCTTGCCCATGCGGATCAGAGCCCGGCCCAGACCGGGCGGGACCGGCCGCGCGCTGACAACGCCGCGTCGGACCAGGCCGTCCGGGAGGACAGCGGGACCACCGAAGATGTAGTCCGGCAAACCCTCGCCCTGTTCGGCCGCCCGCAGTTGCCGTCTGCCCAGCCGCGTCAGCCGGTGCCGAGACCCCGTCACCAGGCTCAGCGCAGCAAGTCGGCAGGCGATCTCCTGCACCTCCGGGGAGCGTTGCAGAGCGGCGAGTACAAAGGTGGCGCTCCTGTTGCGCGGACACGCGGCGATCAGGGCACGCTCGACCGGGTGCCGAGGCAGCGCCTCACTCACGGCCCGCACTCGTGAACCGCTGAGCTTCAGCAGGCCGCAATCGGACAGCGCGATCATCGCGCTTTCCACCACCCTCTGTGTCCCGCCTGCCAGGAAGGCGACGTCGTAGGCGTCCAGGACCCCGGGCTCCTCCATCGCCGAAGCGGACCGCCGAAACCCAATTCCCATACCGAGCCCCCTTCGGACAGCTTGCCTGCCCGCAGTGTCGCCCGGCAGAAGAGCGCACAACCCTGTCCCCTGCCACTTCAGAGCAACAGTTGAGCTTTCCGGTTGGGGAAGGAGAGCAAGGCGTACGCCGAATGCGCCTGGCCGCTCTCCAGAGGAGATCAAGCCCCGTCAGCATTGGGCACGTAGCACTTGAGGACAGTCAGGACCACCAGCGGTACCGGACCGAGCGGCCACGGCCCGGCGAGGCCTCAGGAGCAGACGAGGCGGGACAGTGAGACCCACGACAAGCCGCGTTCACAAACCTCTTGCGGTACTGCTCTCCTGCGCTTCAAGAAGTTCGTCACCGTGCTCGAGCGCCCAGCGTCCGAGCGCCATCATCGGGCCCTCGACCAGGCTCTGCCCCAAGCCGGTCAGGGCGTAGTCGACGCGCGGTGGCGCCTCGGCGTGTGCCTGGCGCTCGATCAGTCCGTCCGCGAGCAGACGGTGCAAGGAGTCGGTCAAGACTTTGTCGCTGATGCCACCGATCGCGGCGCGCAGCTCGCGGCGTCGGTGAGGTCCCACTCGAAGAGCCGCCAACACAACGGGATCCCAGGTGTGAGCGAAAAGATCGGTGGCCGCGCGCAAACGGCAATCGGCGACCAACTCATAGCAGTGGGCGTCGTGATCAGTCATCTCGTCGCCCATCATCGCGCGTCCGTCACACACCGATCGGTGCATTACGCCTTCCCTACCGTAACCACCCAACCGACCGCTACGGGAAAGGCACAGACGGATGCGCATCGGGATCCTGGGAACAGGAACACTGGCGGCGGCCCTGGGTGAGGGCTGGGCACGTGCAGGACATGAGGTGGCGGTCGGCGGACGGTCGCAGGCCAAGGCGGAGAAGCTTGCTGAGCGGCTGGGCCACGGAGTACTCGCCGTCGCGCCGCGTGAGGCGGCCGCCGGGCGCGATGCGGTACTGCTCGCCGTGTCCTGGGATGGCGTCGAGGACATGATGGGATCGGTGGGCGCATCCGACGGCGTACTCAAGGGGACGCCGTTGATCGATCCCACGAACGCTGTCACGCATGGTGTCGGCACTCTGCTCACCGAACACGGCGAGTCGATGGCGGGGCGGATCGCCGGGCTTGCTCCGGGCGCCCGGGTCGTGAAGGCGTTCCATCTCTTTCCAGCCGCCCAGTGGATCAGCCCACCCGATGGCGCCCGACCCCGTGTAACGGTGGCGATGTGCGGCGACGACGCGACGGCACTGCACGTCGTCGGCGAACTGGTCCGTGACGTCGGTGGGACCCCGGCGACTCTGGGGGCGCTGGATCGCGTCCGCCAGTTGGAGGAGGTGGCGGGTTTCGTCATCGGTTTGGCCTTCGCAGGCTTCGACCCCAACTCCGCCGTCCCTCAAGTCCCCTCAATCGACAGGCGCACCAGCTCACAGAAGTAGCCGTACCTCTCGTGCGCCCGGCGATATGCCCCGAACGGGGCTGTGAACGCGGCTTGATGACCCACGTAAACCCGCGTTCGTAGTCCTTTTTGCGTTAGGGAGCATATGTGGGTCGTGATCAATCTGCGAGTTTTGCCTGCGTGGCGGGGCCTGGACAGGTACACCTTCTTGGGTGACTCGCGTGCAACTGACTGATTCAGAGTGGGAGTTCATCGAGTCGTATCTGCCGATCGGCGAGTACGGCCCGTACCCCGAGCGGCTGAGGCAACAGTTCGAGGGCGTGATCTGGCGGTTCAAAACGGGCGGGCAGTGGCGGGAGATGCCGACGGAGTTCGGCGTCTGGTCGACCGTCCACAACTGCTTCCGGCAGTGGCGTGACGCCGGAGTCTTCGAAGCCCTGATGGAGGGCGTGATCGCACAGGCCGCGAAGCGGGGCGAGGTGGACCTGTCCTTGGTCAGCATCGACTCCACCACCGCGCGGGCCCATCACGATGCGGCCGGCATGCACCTGGACGAGGACGTCCTCACCGCTATGGAGAAGGCTGCAGCCGAGGCGGAGAAGGCCAGGTCAAAGGGGGCGACCGCGACGAACAAACCGGGCAGCGGACCGAAAGCAACCCTCAGCGGGAAGAGCGACGACGCATCCGGCGACGGCGCGAACTCCGGCTGAAGGCCGCCCTCCTCGGACGCTCCAGGGGCGGGCAGACCAGCAGGATCCATGTTGCCGGCGACCGGAAGTGCCGCCCGCTGGCTTTCATCCTGACCGCGGGGCAGGCCGCTGACAGTCCGCAGTTCATCCCGGTACTGAAGAAGATACGGGTCCGCAGGCCCGTCGGCCGTCCTCACGCCCGGCCCGACGCGGTCGCCGGTGACAAGGCATACTCGTCCCGCGGCAACCGCGCCCACCTGCGCAAACGCCGCATCAAGGCGGTCATCCCGGAGAAGAAGGACCAGGCCGCCAACCGGAAGAACAAGGGCAGCAAGGGCGGCAGGCCCGTCAGCCACGACGCCGACCTCTACAAAGAGCGGAACACCGTCGAGCGTCTGACCAACAGGTTGAAAGCCTGGCGAGGCATCGCCACCCGCTACGACAAGACCCCCGACAGCTACCTCGCCGGCCTCCACCTGCGCGCCTCGATGATCTGGCTCAGAGAACTCACCCGGACCACCTGGTGATCGAACCACATACGCTCCCTAGCGCCCGTGACGCCGTCGACGGCTTCGCGTATCAGGTCCGCGTGACCGTTGTGACGGGCGTACTCCTCGATCATGTGGATCAGGATCCAGCGCAGGGACACACTGTCCTCGCCGAGGACGGCGGCGTTCTCCTCCGACAGCCTGCCGGGGGCGTCGAGCGGAGCGTACGATCAGCTCACGGCTGCGTTCCACCTCCGCCTGCCAGGTCGCCAGCGCCTCCTCGAGGGTCCGGTCCGGGTCGAGGGTGAATCCGAACCCGCCGTGGTCCCCGAACAGCAGCGCCACGTCCTCGTCGGCGAACACGCGGCTGAACCAGTTCCGCTCGATCTCCGCCATGTGCTGGATTAGGCCGATCATCGTCATGGACGAGGGCACTACGGCCGTCCTGCGCGCCTGCGTGTCATCGAGGCCCGCGCACTTCAGCGCCACAGTGGACCGGTGGAAGTCCAGCCAGGCCGTCAGCACGGTGCGTTCGTCGGCGTGCGCGGGCGGGACCGGGCGTCCGTCGGGTGTGGCCGTCATGTACGGCACCTTGGCACACGCCACTGACACCGGTCCCGGGCCACGTGGGCACGGGGTTCCGGCCGCCTCGTATGCTGCGCGGATGAGCGATCAGAGGATGAACGCGCCCGTGGCGGGCGGCGTCGGGGACACGGCCGGGGCCGGAGTGCCCGCTCCAGGTGGGCAGCGCACGGGAAGGAGCGCCGGGGCGTCCGTACTCGCCACGCTCTGGGTGCTGCTGGTCGCCTGGGGGATCGCCGCCGGCAACACCGGACTCGCCTACGTCACGCTGGGCATGGACTTCATCCCGATCGCGGCGGGCGTGCTCGGCTGCCTGGTCTTCGTGATCGTGCTGCGGCTGCTCCACAGGGCGTGGTGGCTCGCAGTCCTCTCCGTGGTCCCCGCGCTCTTCATTCTCGTCGGGTCCGTCCAGTACGCACCCGAGGCGGCGCTCGACCGACGTGGCGTCCGCGAGACCGTCACGATCACCGCGGACAGCGCGGCGGGAACGGCGAGCAAGAACCACCGGTTCACACTGGTCGGGCCGGGCGGTGAACTCGACGAGACCCTCGAGTACCGGGGGAGCAACCCCGGTTACCGGGTGGGCGACCGCATCGAGATCCTCCGCGACCCGGAAGGCGCCGTCCCGCTGGAGGACGCCGTGGACGTCGACCCCGAGGGCAGGCTCGGCGGCCTCGTCACGGGAGTCGCCGCATGGACGGGCATGACGCTGCTCGCGGGCTGGCGCGGCCATGTGCGCCGACGGGAGAACCGCCGGGCGTGGAGCGGCACGATCTAGGAAGGCACGGGCGACGGGGGCCCCGTGCGGGACAGGGACTTGGGGACGGCGCCGGCGCAGCCCATCTCGCCGGCCTCCACCTGCGCGCCTCGATGATCCGGCTCAGAGAACTCACCGGACCACCTGGTGATCGCAACCACATACGCTCCCTAGTCGTTGACCGTGGCTGGAGTCGCCAGCATCACCTTCACGCCAGCCTCCTTGAGCGCCGCGAGGGTCGCATCATCCGACGACGCGTTGGTCACTACCGTATGCAGGTCTTCTGGGCCGCAGATCTTCACCATGCCCGTTCCCGGGAACTTGCCTTGATCGACGAGAAGCACAACCTTGTCACTGGCAGCGATCATGGCGCGCCGTGCGGGCACCTCGGCGACCGTGGTGTCCATGACCTGCCCACCGGGACGGACGCCGCAAGCGCCCATGAACAGCCAGTCAGCGTGCACTTGGCGGAGATTGTCCTCGGCCATGAAACCGTCCAGCGAGCGCGACTCGCGTATGACCATCCCGCCGAGCAGCATCAGGTCAATGCTGTCCTCTTCGGCGAGTTCCTCGTAGACGACGAGATTGTTGGTGATCACAGTGAGTCGGCGTCCGTGCAGTTGGCGTGCCAGCCGGTAGACCGTTGTGCCGGAGTCGAGGATGATCGACTGGCCATCCTCAATCGTCGTCGCCGCGTGGGCAGCTATCGCGTCCTTGGCGGTCACCCGAACCTCGGCGGCCTCGATGAAGGGCGGATAGGGCTCCTCGATGACCGCACCCCCATGAACACGGGTGAGCAGCCCGACCTCCTCCAGTTTGAGGAGGTCACGGCGGATCGTCGCAGCGCTGACATTCAGCCGACCAGAGAGGTCGGCCACCGTGGCGGCGCCCCCGGAGCGCAGGGCCTGCAAGATGAGCTGGTGTCGTCGTTCAGCCAGCACGAAACGAGACACTACACGTCACCTTCAAGGCCAACCTGCCTATGTTCACTGGCAGTTGAGGACTCTGCGCGGGGCCATGGAGCGCATTTCGCACCCGGCCCGCACAGCGCCGCACCGGCGACAGGGATGACGGCCGCGAACATCACCGCAGCTGGGGTCAGACGGGTAGACCCACGTCATCCGGTCCCGCTTCCACGTGGTGGGGAACCGGCTCTCTCGGACGGCGGGCACGCCGATCTCCGGGGAGTAGGCCTGGTAGACGGTGACCGTGGATGGTGTGTAGACCGCTCGGATCCCGCGGTCGGGTTCTTCCATGGTCTACACCCTGGGTCCGGGAGGCGTGTGCGACCACTGATTTTCGACGGGCGGTCCCTTGGTGCGCGAGGTTGCCGTGGCGCGGTGTGACGTCCGTCGGCAACCGGGGACCGCCGGGCCGGTTGGGCGGGTACGGAATCGCCCGGGCCCTTCGTGCGTTGTGCGGAGTGGACATGGGATGCCGGTGGTGTGCGAACCGATGATCCCGAGTGACCGAGCTGACAGTTATCAGAGGGGGACGCAGTGGCTGCGCAGACGCAGAGGGCCGTGCTGGCGGGCGGATGCTTCTGGGGGATGGAGGACCTGATCCGCCGGCTCCCGGGCGTGACGGCGACCCGGGTCGGATACACCGGCGGGGATGTGCCGAACGCGACGTACCGTAACCACGGCACGCACGCGGAGGCCATTGAGATCCTCTTCGACCCCGCGGGGACCGATTTCCGTACGCTCCTGGAGTTCTTCTTCCAGATCCACGACCCGAGCACCAAGAACCGCCAGGGCAACGACATCGGCCTCAGCTACCGCTCGGCGATCTACTACGTGGATGACGAGCAGAAGCGGATCGCCGAGGACACGATCGCGGATGTGGACGCCTCCGGGCTGTGGCCGGGCAAAGTCGTCACCGAGGTGGAGCCGGTCGGCCCCTTCTGGGAGGCCGAACCCGAGCACCAGGACTACCTGCTGCGTTACCCGGACGGCTACACCTGCCACTTCCCGCGCCCGGGATGGCGGCTGCCGGCCCGCGCGGAGGGCTGACCGCGAGGCGGCCCGGCGGAGGGCGGAGGCTGTCTGGCCGAAGCTCTGCAGCCGGGCCTGCTTGCGTCGGCCGACCAGCCGGTGGCTGTGTCACGCCGAGTGCTGCTTCGAGCCCAGGCAGGTTGTGCGGGCGTGCTCGACAGGCCGGCGGCTCGGCGGGCGCCGTGCCGATCACAGTGCGTCGAACGGGGGCACGATGCGGACGACGATGATCAACGGGTCGCGTGGTGCCACCAGGAAGTAAAATCAGCCTCCGGCGGCGTCCATGCGGCGCAGGCCTCCTGGACGTGGTCCGTTGCCGACATCGCTCAGGCGATGCCCATACCGGCAAGGTCGACGAGTTGGTCGGCCAGACGTTCCACTTCCGCCGCGACATGAACGGGGATGCCACCCACCACGTGGTTGCGATCGGGGTCGTACTCCCAGTGCCAGTCCCCGCTCACCGGGCCGGGATGCCGATGGCTGCGCGGGCTTCATCCAGGATCCGCCCGATTTCAGATGCGGCCTGCCGTGCCTGGTCAGCATCGCCCGACTCAACCGTGTCTTCCCAGCGGCGGAAATCTACTGCCAGGTCGGGCTGGCGCTGGACGTGCACGTAGACCGCCCACTGGGCGACGAACCGCTGGAGCGGCGACAGGTCCGAGCCTTGCGGGACTGGTCGGCTGCCTGGTCCAGTTCCCGGGTGAAGGCCGGTAGGGCGGCAGGCTCGATCTGCCGGATCGCCTGCCGCAGCGCGGCAACCGTGGCAGGAGGCTGGGGGGATGAGCGGTTGCCCGGCGGCGGAGGTGGTCATGGCTACTCCTATGGGCGCGATTCTGATCCCAAGCGTCAGCGTATCGGGCGCGAGCGCTCACCCACCGCTCGAATGAGTGAGGCAGAAGCGATTCGGCGAGCTGCCCGAACGGGCGCGAGGAGAGAAAGGCGCTCAGTGGCAGGCGGGACCACTTCCGACGCGGCAGAGCCGCCGTCGACTCCACGGGCTCCGCGCCCGTCCCGCGCTCGTCCGTCGTTCTCGCAGTGGGTGATGCGTCGTCCACCGGCCCTGAGACGGTCTACCTGTCCGTGGCTTCCGGGGCTGGAGGGACCCCGCCGGGCAGGACTCCCCCAGTTCGTCCCGAATGGGTCATCCAGCTTGACGCCCGTCCCCCCGATCCCGCAGTACCCCGCCGTCTTCTGGGTTTGAAGCGGTGATCTCGGCTGCGGCGAGGCGTGCTTCCTCGCGCGCGACCTGGTTGGGGGTGGTTGAGGAGGGCTCGATCGCCGGGAGGGCCTTGGGGTCGTGCGTGGGGTTCCATCGACGGCATGGCAGCCGCCAGCGGTTTGACGAGGTCAAGGGGCAGGCTGTGGTGGTTGAACGCCTCGCTGACCGCGTTCAGATTTGGCAGCAGTGCCTTGACCTGGCTGCCCGCTGCCCGTCAGATGGCGGAGCCGGCGGCCCGCAGCTCCCGTACCAGAGCGCGCACGACGGCGGAGCCGGCGAGCTCCGGGGTGGTCACATAGCCGACACGGCGCGTCGGGCGCTCCGGACCGAGATCGGTGATCTCGATCGAGTCCGTTGCTCCGACCAGGGAGAGCGCGGGCATAATCGCCATTCCGTGCCCCCCGCTCACGAGCGAGAGCACTGCTCCGTCGTCCTCGGCCTCGATCGTGGCCCTCGGGATCCAGTCCTGCGCGCCCCACCAGTCGCGGGTGTAAGAGCCGCAGTTCTCGACCCAGTCGACCAGCGGCAGCGAGCGCGGAGCCGGGTGTCCGGCCGGATGCACCAGGGAGTAGCTCTCTTCGAAGAGTCCGCTCGCCACCAGTCCCGCCGGCAGCTGCGCTCCGTCCAAGGTGGCAATGGCAAGATCCGACCGCCCGTCGGCCACCTCGCCCGCCGTGCCGCGCCCGAGCTCGCGGACGATCCGCACCTGCGGCTCGATCCCGGGATACCGCGCGCGCAGCCGCTGCAGGACCGGCGGCAGCAGGTGCAACGCGGTGCTGCGGAAGGCCGCGATCCGCAGCGGGCCCTCCGGCCCCTGCGTCGCCTCGGACCGGGCGGCTTGCCGCGCCTCGGCGACGAGCACGTCCAGCAGCCGCAGGGTACGGCGCGCATGCGCCACAGCCTTCTCCCCCGCCGGAGTGGGTCTCGCACCGCTGCGGCCGCGTTCGAACAGAACGGCGCCGATCTTGCGCTCGCTGCCGCGCACCGAGTGAGAGACCGCGGACTGTGTTAGGCCGAGTGCCTCGGCCCCGGCCGAGAAGCCGCCGGCGTCCGCAACCGCCACCAGGATGCGCAGTTCATGCGGAGCGAGATCGGTGTCGGTCGTGCGGGCCACAGGGCGCTCACCTCGAGGTATGAGAACTGCTCATGGAACAGGGCGTCACATGAGCCCAACCGCCTGCCCGAGGGCTCCATTCCCGTCCTACGGTCCCGTCATGACCGAGAACGCGATCACCGTCCAGCAGACCGCCCGCCCCCACGGTTTCCCCACCACCAATGATTTCGTCTTCGTCGAGTCCGCGATTCCCGATCCTGCGGTCGGCACCGCGCTCGTGGAGAACCTCTACTGGTCCGTCGACCCGTACCACCGCGAGATGATGGACGACGTGCCCGGCGGCTTCGCGCTCCACACACCGCTCGAGGGCCGGAGCCTCGGGCGCGTCGTCGCCTCGCGGACGCCGGAGCTGCCCGAGGGCGAGATCGTGTTCCACCGGCAGGGCTGGCGCACGCACTCCGTGGTCCGACCCGAGGAGATCCGCAAACTCCCCCGCTTCGGCGGGGTCCCCCTGACGGCGTACCTGAGCGTCCTCGGCGGCACCGGACTGACCGCCTACGTGGGCCTCACCCGCATCGCCCGGCTCCGCGAGGGCGACGACCTCTTCGTCTCCGCCGCAGCCGGCGGCGTCGGCACGGCCACTGGCCGGTTCGCCCGGCTGCTGGGCGCCGGCCGACTCGTGGGCAGCGCGGGCTCGGCGGCCAAGGTCGACCACCTGACCCGGGAGGTGGGCTACGACGCGGCGTTCGACTACCATGACGGCCTCGCCGCTGAACTGCTCGCCAAGGCTGCACCGGACGGCATCGACGTCTTCGTCGACAACGTCGGCGGCGAACAACTGGCCGCCGCGGTGGGCGCACTGCGCGAGTTCGGGCGCATCGTCCGGATCGGCACCATCAGCCGCTACAACACCCCGGACGCGCCCCCGCCGCACTTCAACTACTCGGACATCGTGGAGAAGAGCCTCCGCATGGAGGGCTTCCTGGTCAGCAACTACCGCGATCTGCAGGACGAGCTGTACGAGTTCGCGGTCCCCCATCTGCAGAGCGGCCGGCTAGCGCTGGACCAGACGGTGGTGGACGGGTTCGAGCACATCGTGGACGCATTCCTGGGCATGCTGCACGGCAAGAACACCGGAAAGATCATCGTGCGGGACCCCGCGTAGGCCTGGTCCGGCCGTCGCGCGCGTGCCGCATCACTTCGGCGGCCGCGCACCGAAGCCAGGCTTGCCAGGTCAGATCAGAGCGGATTCCCGGACCCTGGTGGCGGGCTCGTTGACGGTCAGGCGGGCCGTATCGGCGTCCAGGCCGGTGCCGCGTAGAAGATCGCCGAGCATCGCTGCGGCGTCCCGTCGGTCCGGTTCGCGGTCGGTCAGGGCTTCGCGTGCAGCGAACATGTCCTTCATGCGGCCGCCTCGGACCGCTCGACCAGGACGCCGTTCTCAAACTTGGCCCCGGAGCGGACCAGGGCGACGAGGGAGGCCCCGGTAATCGCGCGCCGGCGAGCCTGGGCGGACTCGACCAGCTTGAACACCATCGCCAGGGCGGCTGCCGGGCTGCCGGCCCCGCGGGTGACCTTGGTCCGAAGCTTCACGGTGGAGAAAGCCGACTCGATGGGGTTCGTGGTCTTCAGATGGATCCAGTGCTCGGCGGGGAAGTCGTAGAACGCCAGCAGTTCCTCCGCATCGTCGGTGATCTTCGCGACGGCCTTGGGCCACTTCGCGCCATACGCCCTCTCGAACGCGGTGACCGCCTTCTCTCGCCCCGGGCTGTGCAGACTTCGGCAGCGCGTTCGTGATGTTCCGGGTTTTGTGAACCCAACACCTCTGGTGCCTGGCCTGCGGAAACACCTCCGCCAGCGCCCTCCACAGGCCCATCGCGCCGTCGCCGACCACGAGCAT